>JAYVCG010000488.1:0-3096 GCA_043750075.1 Acetobacteraceae bacterium
CTCACCCCACCCGTAACAGCCGCGGACCCTCATGCCGCAGCCACGCCATCGCCCGCGGCGTGTGCGCCGTCAGCGCCGCGACCAGCGCCCAGAACGCCGGGCCGTGGTGCATGTGGCGCAGATGCGCGACCTCGTGCGCGGCGACGTAATCCTGGACGAACTCCGGCGCCATCACCAGCCGCCAACTGAACGCCAGGGTGCGGTCCGGCGCGCAACTGCCCCAGCGGCTGGTGGTATCCTTGATGCTGATCCGCGACGGGATGACGCCCGCCTGGCCCGCCTTGGCGCGTGCCAGGACCGACAACCGCCGCCCAGCCTCGGCGCGCAGGAAATCCATTACCCGTCTGGGAAGGAACTCGGGCAGGCCGGTGACGTGCAATTCTCCCGCCTCCAGCCAGGTGCCGCCGCGGTGGCCGGGATGGTGGCGGATGCGGTGCGGGATGCCGCCGATGGGCACCTCGGCGCCATCGGTCAACGCCACGGCCAGGGGCAAGGCGGCGATCCGGCGGGCCACCCAGTCCATGTGCCCCATCAGCAGCGCCATCCCCGCCCGCCGGCTCGCGCGGGGCGGCAGGGTGACGACGATGACGCCATCGCTCGGGTTGATGCGCAGGCTGACGCGGCGGGCGCGGGCGTTGCGGCGCCACGTCACGCGGGCCTCGCCGGAGGGAAGCGTGACGATTTCCGATGGAGGCTCGTTCATGGACCGGCGCCTTTCAATGGCCAGCGGCGCACGGTACCAGTGGCTTTCAATACGGGGGGTGTGGCTGATACAATGGCGGCCATGCCGTATTCTCTCGCCTCCATGACCGGATTCGCCCGCACCGAGGGCACCGTCGAAACCCTGACATGGGCCTGGGAACTCCGCGCCGTCAACGGACGCGGGCTGGAACTCCGGTTCCGCCTGCCGCCCGGCTGGGACACGCTGGAGCCCGCGTTCCGTGAAATGGCGGGTAAACTGCTGAAACGCGGCAACGTCAACGCCAACCTGACCGTGCGCCGCGACATGGAAACGCGCGCCTCGATCGACGAGGCGGCGCTGGCGAATGTCCTGGCGCTCGCCATGGATCTGCACGCCCGCATCCCCGGCAGTCCGGTGCCGCGCGCCGAGGCGCTGCTGACGATGCCCGGCGTGATGCGCCAGGCGCCCGCCGATCCGTTGCAGGAGCGCGAGACCGCGTTCGCCCCTGTCCAGGCCGGGTTCGCCGCCGCGCTGGAGGGGCTCGTCGCCTCCCGTGCTGCCGAGGGCGCCCGCCTCGCCGAGGTCCTGTCGGCGCAACTGGACGACATCGCTGTCCTGCGCGATCAGGCCGCCGTCGAGGCCGCCGACCAGCCCGCCGCGCAACGGGCGCGGGTGATGGAGACGCTGAAGGCACTGCTGCGCGAATCCCCCTCCTTGCCCGAGGAGCGGATCGCGCAGGAAGTGGCGTTGCTGGCGGCGCGGTCGGATGTGCGGGAGGAGCTGGATCGCCTCGCCGCCCATATTGGCGCCGCGCGGGCGCTGATGGAGGAAGGCGCCAACATTGGCCGCCGCTTCGACTTCCTGGTGCAGGAATTCAACCGCGAGGCCAACACGTTGTGCAGCAAGTCCGCCTCCGTGACGCTGACCACCACGGGATTGAAGATGAAAGCCACGATCGAGCAGTTGCGGGAGCAGGTGCAGAACATTGAGTGAGTGGTGGTGATTGGGTTTGAACGCGGTCCGGTGCGCCTGATTGATTAAAATCATGATATTTGATCAAATCATGAATCATGATTGTTCCGTGTCAAACCAACTGACCAAACCGCTGACGTACCCCGCGCTTCACCGTCATCCCCCGGCCCGGCCGGAGGATGATGGAACGAGGGCCAGTACGTCAGAGGTAAGGGCGGTTGTATCACTGCCTGAGATGAGCAGATACGCCTTGCGGGTGCGTCCGGTCTTCCCCCGGACGGCGCACCCTTTCCTGGCACTCCGATTGCATGCGCGGCAAGGACATGAGGATCAATGTCCGCGCGTGCCGTCCTGAGGAGGCCGCACTCCCTTGGGTGATGCGGGTCAACACCACACGCGCCATTGCCAGCGGCGGGAGCACGGCATGAACAACGGCCCCATCGCCGCCGCCAAAGCAGCTCTGGAAGCTGACCGGGCAACCGGTGACACAGCGATCTGGATCACCCGCCTTTCGGACGGCGAAATCATGGCCCGCGCCCAGACCCTGGAAGCCGAGGGGCCACGCGGGCGCCCGCTGTGGGGGCTGACGGCCGCCATCAAGGACAACATCGATGTCGCGGGCGTGCCGACCACCGCCGCCTGTCCGGAGTTCGCGTATATGCCCGCCGTCTCGGCGCCCGCGGTGCAACGGCTGCTGGACGCCGGGGCGCTGTTGATCGGGAAGACCAACCTGGATCAGTTCGCGACCGGGCTGGCGGGGGTGCGCAGTCCGTATGGCGTGCCGCGCAACGTGTTCAGCGCGGCGCATGTGCCGGGCGGTTCCTCCTCCGGCTCGGCGGTCGCTGTCGCCGCGGGCATCGTTGACATCGCCTTGGGCACCGACACGGCGGGATCGGGCCGGGTGCCCGCCGGGTTCGGGAACATCGTCGGGCTGAAACCAACGATCGGCAGCGTATCGGCGGGGGGCATGGTCCCGGCCTGCCCGTCGCTGGACACGATCTCGGTTTTCGCGCGCACGGTGGACGCCGCGCTCATGGTGCGGCGTGTGATCAGCGGACATGACGCGGCCGATCCGTATTCCCGCCTCGCGCCCTCCGGCCATCTCCGCCGGGCCGCCCTGCCCGCGGCCGCCCGGATCGCCGTGGCCGGTATCGACGCGCTGTGCGCCCCCGAGGTCGCGCGCCTGTATCATCGCGCCGCCGGTCTGTTCACCACGGGCCTCGTTGATCTGACACCGTTTCTGGCCATCGCCCGGCTGCTGTACGAGGGTCCCTGGGTCGCCGAGCGCACGGCCTGCTTACGCGAAATCGTCACCACCCGGCCCGGGATCATGCATCCCGTCACCCGCGCGATCGTCGAGAGCGGGCTGACACGGACGGCGGTGGATGCCTTCGATGCGTTTCATGCCCTGGCGCGGGCACGCCGCCTTATTTCCGCGCTGT
>JAYVCG010000489.1:0-7932 GCA_043750075.1 Acetobacteraceae bacterium
GCCGGTGTTCGGGGTGTTCCGCGCCGCCATCGCCGCCGCCGTGGCGCGGGCGGAACGGTTCGGGGTGATCGCGATCGTGGAGGCCTCGAAGGCGCGGCACCTGGCGGCGTTGCGGGCGATGGGGCTGGAGGGGCGGCTCGCGGCCGAGGTGGCGTTGAACGTGACGATGGACGACCTGCTCGATCCGGTGCTGATGCGGGCGCGGCTGATCGCCTCCGGGCGGGTGCTGGCGGAGGCCGGGGCGGGGGCGATCATCCTGGGCTGCACCGGCATGGCGCATCATCGCGCGGCGCTGGCCGCGGCGGTGGGGGTGCCGGTGATCGAGCCGTGTCAGGCGGGCGTGCTCCAGGCGATGGGGGCGGTTGGGGGGTGAGCGCGGGGAGTGGCCGTGTTTTCCGCACGGTTTTCCTTCGCGCGGACAGCCGGGCGCGCGGACAGCCGGGCGCGAGACCGGGGGACGCTTTCAGCTTCGTATGGGCGGAGGGGTCCATTTTTTAACCGCGGATGAACGCGGATGCACGCGGATGAAGGCTGGATGGCCGTGCGGGCGGGCAGGGCGGGGGCTGTTCCAGGGAACCGCGCGAAGCGCCTTTCCCGATTCCGGCTTGGCATTTATGAAGTATCATGAAAACACCGCCTGGAGCGGCGCACGCCCTTACATCCTTACCCAACATCCGGCCTTCATCCGCGTACATCCGCGTTCATCCGCGGTTAAAAAATGGATCCCTCCGCCCATGCGAAGCTGAAGGCCTCCCCCCGGCCTCGCGGCCCCTCCGCCAGCACGAAGCGGGAAGCCTCCCCCCGGCCGCGCGGCCCGGTGTTGGCGCGGGCCGCCGGACATGCTTTCAATCCTCCACGCCCAACACCCTCCGGGAGACGCAGACCATGTCAGACGCCAAGGAAGACGAAATCCCCCAGCACCTCGACGCCATCGTCGTCGGTGGTGGACTGGGGGGGCTGTACGCACTGCACCGGCTGCGGAAACTCGGTCTGAAAGCCTTCGCGTTCGAGGCTGGGTCGGGTGTCGGCGGCACCTGGTTCTGGAACCGCTATCCCGGCGCGCGGTGCGATGTGGAGAGCATGGAATATTCCTATGCTTTCGATGACACTCTGCAACAGGAATGGCACTGGCCGGAACGGTATGGCACCCAGCCGGAGATCCTGCGCTACATCAACCATGTCGCGGACCGCTTCGATCTGCGCCGCGACATCCGGCTCAACACGCGCGTCACGTCGGCGGCGTTCGATCCGGCCAGCGGGCTCTGGACGGTGCGCACGGACAAGGGCGATGTGGCGCGGGCGCCGTTTTGCATCATGGCGACGGGCAATCTGTCCACGCCGCGGGTGCCGGACTTCAAGGGCCTCGATCGTTTCAAGGGCAAATGGTATCATACCGGACTGTATCCCCAGGAGGGGGTGGATTTCACCGGGCTGCGCGTGGGGGTGATCGGCACCGGGTCCTCCGGCGTGCAGATGATTCCGCTGATCGCGCGGCAGGCAAGACATTTGCACGTCTTCCAGCGCACGGCGAATTTCAGCCTGCCCGCGCGTAACGGGCCGATGGACCCAGGGATCGAGCAGGCGCACAAGGCTGAGTATCCCGCCCGCCGCGCCGCCGCTTACGAAACCCCGTTCGGCATCGCCGGGTTTCCGCCGCCGGTCAAATCCGCCCTGGACGCCACGCCCGAGGAACGCGAGGCCGCGTATGAGGCGAAGTGGAACGAGGGCGGCAGCATCAGTTTCCTTTATGCCTATAACGATCTGCTGGTGAACAAGGCGGCCAACGACACGGCGTCGGAGTTCGTGCGCGACAAGATCCGTTCCATCGTGCGCGATCCGGCGGTGGCGGAAGTGCTGGCGCCGAAGGATCATCCGATTGGCACGAAACGGTTGTGTCTCGATACGAATTATTACGAGACCTATAACCGTGACAATGTGACGCTGGTGGATGCGCGGCGCGCGCCGATTGAGGAGATCACTGAAGCGGGGGTGCGGACCGCTGACGCGGAGTACGCGCTCGATGCGATCGTGTTCGCCACCGGGTTCGATGCGATGACCGGGGCGTTGCGGGAGATCGACATTCAGGTTGGCAATGGTCCCTCGCTGGCGGAGAAATGGGCGGATGGGCCGTTGACGTATCTGGGGTTGATGGTGGCGGGTTTCCCCAATTTGTTCCTCATCACCGGGCCGGGCAGTCCTTCCGTGAAGACACAGATGATCGTGGCGATCGAGCAGCACATGGACTGGATTGGCGAGTGTTTGCTGGCGTTGCGCGCGCGGGGGATGCGGCGGATCGAGCCGAAGCCGGAGGCGGAGCGGGACTGGGTGCGGCATGTCAACGAGGTGGCGGATGGGACGCTCTATCCGCTGGCGAATTCCTGGTATCTGGGCTCGAACATTCCCGGTAAGCCGCGGGTGTTCATGCCGTATGTGGGCGGGTTCGAGGGGTATAAGCGTAAGTGCGACGCGGTGGCGGCGAATGCGTATGAGGGGTTCGTGATGGCGAAGTAAGGTAAGGCCAGGGCTCTGCCCTGGACCCCGCGTCATGCCTGGGCATGCTTCGCATGACGGGCTCGCCCTTGGAACCACTCCATTGGAGTGCGGTCCAGGGGCCATGCCCCTGGTGGGGGTTCCGGGGGCAACGCCCCGGACGGGTTTCAGGGCAGCGCCCTGACCTTCACACAAACGGATTACGCACCTTGGACGGCGCCTTTGGCGGCGCCACCTTCTCCGGCAACGCCTGATCCGCCACCATCCTGGCGATCACCTTATCGAGAAACCCCGCCAGTTCCCGCGCCAGCGCCAAACCCGCCTGGTCGCGCGTGATGTCCAGACTACCATACAACGCGATCCGGTCCTTGCCGTTCTCCACGGTCAACTCCCCAATCGCACCCGACTCACTGTCATCCTCAAAAGGCTTGAGACGCATCATCATTGAAACTCCCGCCTCAGGGTCCGGAACCAACCGCCCCATCCTGACTGATCCCCTCCACGCTCGCCATCCCGCGCGGCGGGCGCCTTGCCCGCCCTGGAAGACCTGTTCCGCCAGGCGGGCGCAGGTAACACACCCGCCCGCGCCTTCAGGGCCGCGGGCACCCCCGGAAACACATCAATCCCCGCCAGCGCGGTCAGTTGATCGACCGAAATCACCTTGTAGCCGCTGTCATTGGCATTACGAACCAAATACACTCCTGTCCGCCTGCCCGCCGGATCGTAGACCGCCTTGAACAACGAGGTTGGCACCAGAACCCGGTCATTCAACGCTTCCAGACTCTGTCCCTCGAACAACGGCCCGGTCACGATGTAAACGCCGCCTGAACGCACGGCCAGCGCACGCACGCCGCTCTCGATCGCTTCCCAGAGACCGCGGTTCAGCCGCGGCGCCTGCGGCACCATGTTGGCGAGGGAAAAACTCTCCTGCTGCGCCTCCATTGTGGGCATGTCGCCGCTCGGGCTCATGTGGCCGCGGTCGTAGCCGGAGCCGCGATAGTCGTGCAGACCGGCGGCCTCCTCGCGCGGCAGCAGCGGCTCGGCGTGGAACGTGCCCTGCCGCGTCAGGCCGCGGGCGGCCTTGACCCCCGCGCGGGTCAGATGCTCGGCGGACCAGAGCGGTGTGCGCGACTGGCCCGAATGGCGGACCGCGAAGGCGCTGAAGCACAGATCGCGGGCGCCCGCCGCGCGTCTGGGATCGCGCGTGTCCGGCGCCTGACCGGCGGCGAAATGCGCGGGACAGGCAGTGGGCGCCGCGCCCGAGGGCCAGGCGGCGCACAGCATGGCCAGAAAGCAGACAACGGTGGACAGGCGAGGGATCATCACGCGTTCATGTCCGGGCAAAAGCCAGAAACCCCACCCTGGGCGTGGTCAATGCACCCGCATCGCGCCATTGCCGCGGGCCTCCGCCGCGCGCTGGTTGTTCTGAGATCGTTCCATTCTTTCCCGCAAACTCTCGAAATTGCGCATCGACCGCAGGTGCAGATAGAGCAGTTCCAGCTCATCGGTCCTGGCCAGAGCGGCGAGCGTTTCGGCCGGCAGCGCCTTCAGCCTGTCGCGGTTCACCACCATGAAACCGGCCAGGGAGACCGGCGCGCCGCCCTCCATGGTAATGCTCGCCTGCATTGGCTCCAGCAAATCGAGTTCCAGGAGCCTGGCGCAAAACCGTTGGGTGATGAGCAATTGCGCCTCGTAATCCTGGAGAAATTTCAGGATGGTCTCCACATACGGCGAGGGGGTGGCGTCATCGTTGAACAGGCGCTGGCCGCGGCCGGTCTGGTTGAAGCCGGGGAAGGCCTCATCGGCGCAGAGCACGAACCGGTCCTCGGAACGGGAGAACACGAAGGGGTAGCGGCGGATGAAGGCGGGCAGGTATTTCGCGTCCCAGCGTGCGTCCGGCGCCAGGAACAGGTTCTCGCTGGCGCGCAGGCCGAGAGTGAGCATGGGCAGGAGTTCCGTGCCGGAGCCCGCGAAGACGATGGCGTATTCGGTCGCGGCTTCCGGGAATTCCACCGCCATCAGGGGGACGGAATTGATCTCGCGGCTGAAGGAATGATCGGCGCCGGTTTCCACCGACCACGCGCCGTGCCGGGCCCAGGTGAGGGGGACGGCGGTTTTGTAGATGAGCAGTTGGGTGGGCATGGGGGGCCGGTCTCCCTGGTTCGCGCGGCGGGAGCATAGAGCAATCCCTGGGGCGATCCAGGCGCGGATGGCCGGCGCCGCGCGGCCGGTGATCCAATGCGGGCGGGTCCGCGTTTCATCGCGTGTGCCTGAACGTTCAGGCCGTGAACGGTGTACCGGTCACCATAGCCTGTTGCGGGAGACGCGTCGCGATGATGGTCCATGTCATTGGCTACCTCACGGCGCTGGGGTTTTTCGTGCTCGCCGACATGGCGTGGCTCGGGATGATGGTGAAGCGCGTGTACCGCCCGGCGATGGGGGACATCGCGCTGGCCGACGCGAACATCGCGGCGGCGGTGGCGTTTTATCTTCTGTATCCCGTGGGGCTGATGATTTTCGCCATTCTCCCGGCGGTGAAGAACGGCGAGGTCACCACGGCTTTGTGGTATGGCGCGCTGTTTGGGTTTTTTACTTATGCCACTTACGATCTGACCAATCTGGCGACGTTGCGGAACTGGACCACGTCACTCACGCTGGTGGACATGGCGTGGGGAACGGTGCTCGCGGCCTGCACCGCGGCGGTGAGCCATTGGGTGATGCACAGGTTCGGTGGATGATCCCGCACCCGTGAGGGCCGTTGTTCTTTTTCCGTCATTCTCCGGCTTGACCGGGGGAGGACGGTTTGGGAAAATATCGCCCATGCCCCGGCCTTATCCTGATGCCCATGCGGTCAGGCTGGGCGCCATGGCGGGGGAAAGAACAAAAACTCCCACGGACCAAACCGGTGAATCCAAACAGACATCACAACCGGATCAGCGGCTCCAGCAGACGCCCCAGCACGCCCTTCAGCCGCAGCTTTCCCCGCATCGCGATCAGGCACAGGCAATCCTCCCCTGGCGCCACCGCGATCCGGTGATCCATGCCCTCCTCCCCCAGATCGAAATCCCCTGGGCCGTAATGATGCTGCCCGTGGCTGAAACCACCCGTCAGAACGCAGGTCATTTCTGTCCCGTCATGGGTGTGTTCGAGCATCCGCGTGCCCGGAGCGGACCGCAGCAGAAACACCCGTGTTTCACTGGCGAAAGGCAGGACAATCGGACGCGACCGCACACCCGGCGCGATCCATTTCCACGGCGCGGCGGCATACTGGCGGACGAACGCGGGCAAACCGGGAACGCTGGCGAGCGGCGCCGGTCCTGACGGCGCCGGTAGCGGTTTTTCAGCGGCCGGCGTGTGGAACCGTGCCTCGATCCGGGCCAGCGCGCCGTCCGCCATCGGGGTCGGGGACAGGCTGGCCAGCATGGCGCCACCGACATGCTCCATCAGGCGGGCAGCCTCGCGGCACCGGGCGCAGGCGGCGAGGTGGGTGGCGACCGCGACGTGCTCGCCCTGGTCCAGCGTGCCCGCCGCGAAGCCCGTGAGCCACGCGCCACTGGGATGATGCCGGGGGGGATGATGCCGGATGGTCATGAGAAGTCTCCCAGCGCGTCACGCAGCCGGTTCATCGCCAGACGCAGCCGCGATTTCACGGTGCCCAGGGGAATTTGGAGGATGCGGGCGATGTCGGCATGGGCCTGCTCCTCGTAAAAGGACAGTTCCACCACGCGCGATTGATCGGCGGAGAGCACGGCCATCGCGGCGCGGACGCGGGCTTCCTTTTCCGAGGCCGCCGTGCGCGCCTCGGGTCCAGGGGAGTCGTCGATGTGGAATTCGAGGTCGATGGCGTACGTTTCGTTATCGTGAGAACGCCGTCCGCGGCGCAGCGCGTCGATGCGCAGGTTGCGCGCGATGGTGAAGATCCAGGCGGAGACACCGGCGGTTTCGGGATTGAACAAGGCCGCCTTGCGCCAGACCGCCAGCAGGGTTTCCTGCGCCAGTTCGTCCGCGCTGGTGTCGGTGGCGCCGGAGCGGCGCATGAAGGTTTTCACCAAAGGCGCGAAGTGTTCGAACAAGGCCGCGAAGGCGAGGCGGTCCTGATGCTCCGCCACCGCGGCGATCAGGGTGGCCCACCGTGCCGCGTTCCTGGCATCCGGGTCGTCAATGGCCATGGTGGATGAGCATCTCCCCGCGCCGGGACCGGCCTGACGCGGCCGCCAGAACACCGGAACGTGCATTAAGGCTTCGGATCGAGGGGGACAATACACATCCAGGGACATCATGTTCCGGAAACGTTGTCAGAAGCTGTTTGGATCATGTGGGGGATGGGAAGAAGGGGATTATTTTCCGTGTGTCAGGAGAAGTGCGGGCGAGGGCACATGGGTATCATGCTTTCCGCCGACACCATCGCATCCCCAAGGGCACCCTTGCCTCCCCCCGGCCCCTCCATGCGATACCCTTACGCGAACAGGCCGGTCGAACCGGCCACCATGAGGAACCGACCCGGATGACACGATTTTCCCGCGCGCCCTGGCTGATGGCGCTATGGCTGATGGCGATGCTCGTGGCGCCATGCGTGGCCCAGGCGCAGAAAATGACGGATGTGACGGTGTATGTGGTGAAGAACCTGCTCTCCACCCCGCATTTCGTCGCGCTGGAGAACGGGTACTGGGCTGACCAGGGCCTGAACGTGCAGATCAAACTGACCAGCGGCGGGCGCAACGTGGTGCAGGCGCTTCAGGCCGGAGACGCGCAGATCGGCCACGTCGCCATCAGCGGCACGCTGTCGGTGGCCCGCGCGGGGGGCGACAGGCTGATCGCGGTGATGCCGTACTACAATGCCGCTGATTACATGGGCAAAGCCAGCGCCTATTCCATCATCGGGCGGCACGACCGCGGCATCGATCCCGCCAGCCCGGCTTCCATCCACGGCAAGAAGCTTGGTTTCACTGCCGGAACCAACGAATATTACATGAAGCAATGGTTCCGTAAGCACAACGTCGATCCGGCGAAGGTCCAGCCCGTCAACATGCTCGTCGAGGACATGCCCGTTGCCCTGGGCCAGGGCCTGGTGGACGCGGTGGTGGCGTGGGAACCCTATGGCTCGCAAATCCTGCGCGAACTCGGCGCCAATGCGTCCCTGCTCAGCCGGGGCGAGGAAGGGCTGATGTCCGACAACGTCGGCATCGTCGTGCGCGAGGACTACCTGAAGAAAAACCCCGAGATCGTGGAGAAATTCGCCATCGGCATCGCCACCGCCGCCAAATTCATCCGCGAGAACCCGAAGGACACCGCCGAGATCGTCGCCCGTTACCTCGACGGTCTGAACCTTGGCGACGCGGCGGAGGGGCTGAAACACCTGATCTGGGATCCGCGCGTGTCGGTCTGCGTGATCGAGGGCAGCATCCGTAGCGGCAACGGCATGATCCGCATGGGCCAGATCAA
>JAYVCG010000490.1:0-3281 GCA_043750075.1 Acetobacteraceae bacterium
TTCTCCCGCGCCGCCGTGGTGCAAATCGCGCTGCGCGAATGGCGGCTGTTCGGCCAGAAAATCAACGACACCGCCACCGAAGACCCCGCCAAACCCGAACGCGAGCCCGGCCTCTGGCAGCGCGTCGGCGAATACTGGTGGCTGGGCCTTGACCGCGACGCGCCGGAAATTGGCTGGACGGGCAAACATGACGGCACGGGCAGCGTCTTTCCCCCGGAGGAAGACGGCACCTACGCCTGGTCCGCCGCGTTCATTTCTTACGTGATGCGAATCGCCGGCGCCGGAGCGCGCTTCCCCTACGCGGCGGACCACGCGCATTACATCAACCTCGCGAAACGAACCGCCCAAGGAACGGAACGCGGCTGGCTCGTCAGCGCGGAACGGCCCGAGGCCTACGCCCCCGTGCCCGGCGACCTGATCTGCCACGGCAGGGGCCGCGCGGCCTCGCTGCGTTTCGACGACCTGCCGACGCTGGCGCTGTTCCCCGGTCATTGCGATATCGTGGTCGATGTCACGAAACCGGGCGTGATCGGGGTGATCGGCGGCAACATCGGCGACGCGGTCACGCTGCGGCACGTTCCCGTCACCGCCTCCGGCCATCTCGCGCGGCCCGATGGCGTGGTGCTGGACCCTGGGCAGACATGGTTCGCGGTGTTGCGGGTGCGGGAGGGCGTGGCGGGGAGTTGAGCCGGGCCCGCGCCAGGCGAACGCCTGATCCATGCGGCGGTGAGACCGGCGCCGCCCGCTCAGCCTTTACGCCTGAGTAATGCCGCCTTGAGGCGTTTCGCCGCAGCGACCCGTTCGCGGAGCGGTGCCTCGGGGGCAGCGCCGAAACGCGCCAGCATATCGTCACACACCGCCACCGCTTCCTCGCCGCGGTCGAGTTGGCCCAACGTGACCCCTTTATTAAAGAGCGCGCTGGCGACCCATTCGCGGAGCGGCGCCTCGGGGGCGGCGTCGAAACGGGCCAGCACATCATCGTAGACCGTCACCGCTTCCTCGCTGTGGCCGAGTTGTCCCAGCCTGACCCCCTTGCTGACGAGCACATTGGCGACCTGTTCTCGGATCGGCACCTCGGGGGCGGTGCCGAAACGCGCCAGCACATCGTCACACACCGCTACTGCTTCCTCGCCGCGGCCGAGTTGTTCCAGCCTGACTCCCTTGTTAACGAGCGCCCTGGCGACCCCTTCACGGAGCGGTGCCTCGGGGGCGGTGCCGAAACGCGCCAGCACGTCGTCGTAGGCCGCGATCTCTTCCTCGCCGCGGCCGAGTTGTCCCAGCCTGAACCCCTTGTTGACGAAGGCCCTGGCAACCTGTTCTCGGAGCGGCGCCTCGGGGGCGGCGCCGAAACGGGCCAACACATCGTCATAGACCGCCACTGCTTCATCGTTGCGGCCGAGTTCGCTCAGCGTGACCCCCTTGTTGAAGAGCGCCCTGGCGACCCCTTCGCGGAGCGGCGCCTCGGGGGCGGCGCCGAAACGGGCCAGCACATCATCGTAGACCGCCACCTCTTCCTCCTTGCGGCCGAGTTGGCCCAAAGCGCTCCCCTTGCCGATGAGCGCCCACGCGTGTCGGCCACGGCGCTTTGCGTCGGTAGCGGCCGAAAACCGATCAGCGATCGTGGTGAAAAGTGTTAGCGCCGCGCCTTGCTCGCCAAGGTGCAATCGGGCTATTCCACAGACATGCGTGGCCTCAGCCCATTCAAGATCCGATCGTGCCATGTCCACTGCTTTGCGTGCGCAAAACAGGACTGCGGCGTGATCTGACGTGACGCCGTCCACTAGTTTTTTGGCTTCCACGATCCAATAATCGAAGTCAGGCGTGATAACGGGAACCGGGATGTCTCCCTTCGCCGCCACTGCGCTGCTGTTCATGATGGAATCGCTTGTCAGGAGAGTGCCCGCCGGGTCCGTGTGGTCGTGCAGCCATTTTCCCAGATGCGCTTCCAGGATTTCAGCGAACTGATCGGGCGTGTCATATATCTTGTATAGATAACGTCGGCCTTTTGTGATTCTCGCCTTGAACGCGAGGACTTTATCGAGCTGGCGTTGTTCCTCGGGGGTTCTGGACTTGTCGCCATCAACCGCTTTGAAGAACAACGCGATCTGCCGGATTTTGGTGTCCTGGTATAATTTCTCAGCCAGCGTGAACTCTTCCTCCGTGCCCGAGCTGTGCCGCCCGCCGGGCGGCATCCCCCAGCGCTCGTGCAGCACGAACACCGCATAGTCGCAGCGTTCCAGTTCCGCATTGATGATCGATTGCGGACGGCCCGCGCCGTTCAACGTGTCCTCCCACCCCACGGCGTGGAAAAGCACTTGTTTGTGCGCGGCGTGCATCCGCGTGACTTTTTCCAGCGCGGCCTTGAACCGTTTCCGCTCCTCCCCCAGACCGCCAGGCGAGCCGATGAAGATGTCGTATTGCGTCAATGTTTTCGGCACAGCGAACTCCCGATCCCGCCGGAACCGCGCGTCACGGCCGCTCAGAAAACGTTACTCGTCTCCCTGAGCCGTGGTCAAAGCCGCCGCGCGCCTCACCCCGCCCCGATCAGCCGCGCCACCCGGTGCAGCGCCAGCACGTACCCTTGCGTCCCGCATCCCGCGATCACCCCGCTCGCCACGGCGGAGACATAGGAATGATGCCGGAACGCCTCCCGCTGATGAATGTTGGAGATATGCACCTCCAGCACCGGCATCTCGCACATCTTCAGCGCGTCGAGGATCGAGACCGAGGTATGGCTGAAGCCCGCCGGATTGATGACGATCCCGCCCGCGCTCTCCCGCGCCTCATGGATCCAGTCGATCAGTTCGTACTCCCGGTTCGACTGGTGGCAACGCAGTTCCAGGCCCAGTGCCGCCCCCGCCTCCTGGCACAGGCGTTCCACGTCGGCCAGCGTTTCGTGGCCATAAATCTCCGGCTGGCGCTTACCCAGCAGGTTGAGGTTGGAACCGTTCAGAACGAACACGAGACGGCTTTGCGCCATGTCCAAAACTCCCTATTTCTGCCGCCATGGCAGGCCATCGGCCTTCCAGCCCGCGGTCATGCCGCGATGACCGCGCGGGTCCGGCGGTCCCTCAAACCCATCGGCGACGTTGTAAACATGGAGGAACCCCGCCGCCCGCGCCGCTTCCGCCGCCGCCTGGCTGCGCACGCCGCTGCGGCAGAGGAAGTAGATATGATGCTCCGGCGTGAACCCGGCTTTGCCAAGCTGCTCCTCGAACGCGGCGTTGCGCTGCATCGCGGGATACACCTGCCAGGGCAGCAGCACGGCCTGTTTCCCGGCC
>JAYVCG010000491.1:0-2601 GCA_043750075.1 Acetobacteraceae bacterium
CGGTTCCGGCACTCAGGCCAGGCGGCCATGACCAGGCTTCCCGGCCCGCGATCTGGAACGTCCACTGATTCTGAAAGGCGAGAGGACGATCCGGGTTCACCCGCCGCGAACCGTCACCCAGCTTGCGCGGAAAGGGGGCATGTTTTTAATTTGATTTTAAGAATTCAGGCTGTTTGTCAGGGAATTCTGAGCAATCGTCTCGCTTGACAGCGACCGATTCAATATCATATCGTTAATATACCGTCTCAACAGTGCGCGCGAATTCAGAATGGGCGGAAACAGGAGATACCAGCATCATGAAGTCACTGATCGTCGCCCTTGTCCTTGCCCTGAGCGCCTCCCTCGTCATCACGACGGCCGCCGAAGCGGCGTGTGCCGGGGGCGATACCGCGTGCCAGAACAACAGCAGAATGAGCAGCGAGTCGGCGAAGCGCGCCTCCGGCCGATAAGCGGAGGCGCCTGGCCAGGTTCTCATCCCCCTGGCCAGGCTTTCGCTGAAGCCGGACTTTCGCTGAAGCCGGACTGCCGCGTGACGACAGCGCGCACGCACGGGCCTTTTCGCCGCCACCTTATCATCTGGCGGCCCAGACTCCTTTGGTTCGCCGCAACGCCAGATCGCCTCCGGCAACCGGTCACTGTCTGTTGGCGCGGACATCGCGGATGACACAATCCCGTGGCCGGAATCCGTTCCCTCCCGCATGATGCTCTCCACGCGGCACGCAACAGGATCGGCGGGTGAGTGGCCAAAGTTTTCAAAAAACACGGACGTCCGAAAAACCGCTCCGGCAAGGGGAGCGGTTCTCGCGCGCCGCGTGAGGGGTTGCCCAATACCACGCTGGTTCTGATCACCGGCACGGACCAGGACGGCGACCCGGTCGGCAGGCCCGAGGCATGGGCTTCCGGCGAGGGACGCCCGCCGCTGATCCGCATGGTGCCGGAACGGCCCGGCCAGCCGGCCCTGGCGCCAGGGGACCGCGTGCTGGCCCAGGTGCGGCCCACCGGGCCTGGCCAGTATCAGGGCCGCACGCTCAACCGGCTGACGGAGGGACCATCCCGCGTCCTCGGCGTCTTCCGCCCTGGGCATCCGGACGGGCGCATCGTTCCCACCGATCGCCGCGCCAAGGCGGAATGGACCGTTCCGCATGGCCAGGAGGCGGGGGCCGAAGCGGATGAACTGGTGCTCGCCGAGCCCCTGCCCCATCACCGCCTGGGGCTGAAACCCGCGCGTGTCGTCGAACGGCTGGGGAAAATGGGCGATGCGCGTTCCGTCAGCCTGATCGCCATCCATACCCACGGCATTCCGGTGGAATTCCCTCCGGAGGCCCTGGCCGAGGCCGCCCATGCCCGCGCGCCCCGTGCCACCCGCCGCGAGGATTTGCGGGACATCCCGCTGATCACCATCGACGGCGAGGACGCGCGGGATTTCGATGACGCGGTGTTCGCCGAACCGGACGGGAACGGTTTTCGCCTCATCGTCGCCATCGCCGATGTCGCCTGGTATGTCCGGCCGGGCTCGGCCCTGGATCAGGGGGCGCGCACGCGGGGCAACAGCGTCTATTTCCCCGATCGCGTCGTGCCGATGCTGCCCGAGGCGCTGTCCAACGGCTGGTGCAGCCTGAAACCCCATGAGGATCGCGGCTGCCTGTTCGTCGAGATGCGGATCGACCGCACGGGCCGCAAGCAGTCGCACCGTTTTGGCCGCGGCCTGATGCGCAGCGCCGCGCGTCTGACCTACGAACAGGTGCAGCACGCCATCGACACGGGTGGCGCTCTGCCCGTGGACCCGCGCCCGCTGTACGACGCGTTCCGGGCGCTTCTGGGCGCGCGCATCGCGCGGGGCACGCTCGATCTGGATTTGCCCGAACGCAAGGTCACGCTCAGCCCAGAAGGACAGGTCGCGGCCATTGTGCCGCGCCCGCGGCTCGACAGCCACCGGCTGATCGAGGAATTCATGGTGCTGGCAAACGTCGCCGCGGCCGAAGAACTCGAACGTCTGCACCAGCCATGCATGTACCGCGTGCATGCGCCGCCGTCAGAAGAAAAGCTTGAGGCGCTGCGGCTGTTCCTGCGCGGCTTCGACATCAGCCTGCCGGCGGGCAACCAGATCCATCCGCGCGACCTCGACCACGTACTGAAACTGGTCGCCGGCACCGAGCATGCGACGATGGTCAACGAGGTCATGCTGCGCAGCCAGTCACAGGCTGCCTACAGCCCGGAGAACATCGGCCATTTCGGTTTGGCCCTGCAGGCCTATGCGCATTTTACCAGCCCGATTCGCCGCTACGCCGACCTGCTGGTGCACCGCGCGATGGTGCGGGGCCTGCGACTCGGCGACGATGGGCTGGAACAGGACGAGGCCGCTCGTTTCGCCGATACCGGAGAACACATTACCGCGACCGAGCGACGGGCCGCTCTGGCGGAACGAGATGCGGTTGATCGTTATCTGGCGGCTTTTATGGCCGACAAGGTCGGTGCAGTGTTCGCCGCGCGTATTTCAGGCGTGACGCGGTTCGGACTTTTCGTTACAGTTTCTGGTAGTGGCGCAAATGGCATCGTGCCGACCTCCTCGCTGCCGGATGATTTTTGGATGCACGACGAAGC
>JAYVCG010000492.1:0-3705 GCA_043750075.1 Acetobacteraceae bacterium
GGACGCGCGGAAGAAAATCGCCGTGGAGATTCAGAAACAATGCTGGATCGACGTGCCGCACATCCCGCTTGGCATCTGGTATCAGCCGATGGCGTGGCAAAACACGATCGACGGGGTTGCCGATGGGTTCCCGGTGTTCTGGGGGGCGCGGCGGGTGTGATACCATGGGCCTGGGCCGCCCCCCGGATCACCCTCGCGACCATCCTCCTCCTCGTCCGGGGGAGGATGGCGACGCCCCCTGTCCGTTCAACGCATAAAGTTCGACCGGATGACACGCAGGTCATGCCGGTCAAGCTCCACCTGATATCCTGGGCGGGTTCCGGGGCTGCCGCGCCCTCCAAGGGGCGCGTCCTTGTCAGTGAACATGACGATCAGCGCGTTTCCCTCGCCAAGCACGGTCAGGCGATACTCCGCGATGTTCAGTTTGGTGGCGCTGAAGACCTTGGCGGCCGCCACCATGGTCAGGAAATTGACTCCTTGCACGGTATCCAATGTCTCGATTTGTGCTGTATTGGCCATCCCTGGTCTCCCGTGAAGTGGAACCGGACATCAACGTGGTGTGCGTTCATGGCAGCGGATCGGTGCTGCCGGTCGAGGGATCATAGGCTTTGAAGTTTCCGCCCGGCGTTCCCAGATAGCCCTTGTATCCCGGATGACCAGCCGCGTCGCTGGTGATGCCGGAACGGTCGGTGGCGGAAAAATTGTCGCTGTTGAAATCATCGCGCGCGGGGTCGCTGGTGCGGATCGCGCGGCCCGTCCCCGGCTCGACGGTCGAGTAATCGCCATGACAATGATAATCCCCCGCGGGTTGTGTTCCCGGAGGGATGGGCGTGGAGCTGGGGGTGAAACCCTGATCGGTGCCACGCCCAGGACCGGTGAACCAGTACTGACCGTGAACGTCCTGATAGATATTTCCACCGTATTCCAGATTGTCACGGACCGATTGGGGGTTGGCGATGTTCAACGCGGCGCGCGCGGCGAGTTCGGGCGTGGCGAAGGGGCCATTGGTGCTGCCCGCCGGCGCCTCTCCAGGTCCGCCGGTCGATGCCGTCGTGGGAACCGCCGTGGCCGGTCCGCCGCTTCCGCCGGCGGCCGCGCCACCACCGCCACCACCCGCGCCGCCGCCTCCCCCGCCACTTCCGCCGCCACCGCCTCCACCCGCCTCACCGATCAGCACGGTAAAGCAGCCAAGCACGATCATCCCGCCATGCGCACAGGTGTCGAGCATGCGGGCCGCGGGCAGGCCGCCAATCATCACCCCCGCGGAGCCCTTGACGATCAGATCCGGTGGACCCACGCAGACCAGCATGTCCGTGACGCGGGCGGCGGGCAGGCTCTGAATGAGCACGGTGGGACAGCCAGGACCAACAATCGGCCCGCCCACATGCGGAATGATACCCGTCACCATGGGACAAACATGCATATCGGTCAGGCGGGCGGCGGGGAAACCCATGAAATGTCACATGATCTGCGAGGCAGGCACTGTCACACGCCCTGGCACGAAAAGCAAGAAAAAGACACGCGGCGATTATCGCCGCGTACCCGCCGCCGCCTTCTCCCGCTCCAGCAGCGCCTGCTTGCGCGGCACGCCCCACCGGTATCCGGTCAGATCGCCATCCTGAGCGATCACCCGATGGCACGGCACCGCCAGCGACACCGGGTTCGCGGCACAGGACCGCGCCACCGCGCGCACCGCTTTCGGCTCCCCCATCATCCGCGCCACCGCGCCATAGGTCCGCGTCTCGCCCGCCGGGATCTGGCATAAAGTCCGCCACACCCGCTGCTGAAACACCGTGCCCCGCAGATCGAGCGGCAGATCGAGCGCCCGCGCCGGTTCCTCCAGGAACGCCAGTACGGTACGGATCGTGTCCGCGAGGCCCGCATCATCCGCCAGCACCGCCGCGCGCGGGAAGCGCCGCCGCAGATCGCCCATCAGCGCATCGTCCGGCTCCGCGAAGCCGAGGAAACAGACGCCTTTTTCCGTCGCCCCCACCAGCAGGCGGCCAAACAGGCAATCGGCGAAGGCGGTACGGATCGTTTCTCCCTGCCCGCCCCGCCGCGCCGCGCCAGGGGTCATGCCCAGAAGCGCGCCGGTTTTCTCATACACCCGGCTTTCCGAGCCAAACCCGGCCTCGGCCACCGCGTCCACCACCCGCGTTCCCCCCGCCAATGCCGCCTGGAGCCGCCGGGCGCGCACCCCCTCGGCGTAGCTGCGCGGCGTGACACCGGTATGGTCGCGGAACATGCGCAGGAAGTGGAAACGCGAATATCCCGACCGGGCCGCGAGCGTGTCCAGCGACGGCATCCCCTCCGCCGCCCCAATGAATCCGCACGCATCCTCCACCACCGCCTGGGCCAGGCGAGCGCGCTCACCCTTCGGATCGCACCGCTTGCAGGCGCGGAACCCGGCGGCCTCAGCCTGCATGGGCGAGGCGAAGAACCGTGTGTTCTCCCGCAACGGGCGTGGCGAGGGACAGGCCGGGCGGCAATACACGCCCATCGTGGTGACGGCGTAGAGAAAATCCCCCGTCCGCCGGTCCAGAACCGTCCGCCAGAGAAGCTCATCCGGCATCAGGCCACTATCGCTGATATTGTTCATGGCGGCACTGTGAACCGCGGCCCGCCACGCGGCCATCCGAAGCTTGCGCTGGCTACCCCGCGTTCTTTTTCGCCGGCGCGGCTCCAGAGCTGTTCGAAACCGTTTCTGGCCATGGGATGAGACAACGGGATGGGTGAGATTTCAGACCCGCCGGGCAACGTCTGAAGGGGTTGAAGGGACGCGAAAGGCTTTCACCACGGAGGGTCACGGAGAACCACGAAGATGCACGGAGATTTTTCAAGGGAACATCGAGACAAGGCACGAGCCTGAACCAGAAGCGCACGGTACACATCCCTTCTTCCTCCGTGTAGCTCCGTGGTTCTCCGTGAACTCCGTGGTGAAAGCCTTTCGCGTCCCCTCTACCCCCATGGCGTGTGTCAGAGAAAGCAAACGCCCCTGCCGCGCCTGAAAGCAGCCCTCACTGAACCACGATTTCCACCCGCCGGTTTGGCCGTGCCGCTCCCTCCGCTCCGGCCAGAGCGCCCGTCTCCCCCGTTCCCCGGATACTGATCGCATCCCTGGGCACGCCAGACCCGGCCAGCGCCGCGGCCACCGCCTTCGCCCGCCGCTCCGACAACACCTGAGACGCGGACCCGCCCGCCACGTCGATCCGCGTGGCCGGAACCGCGGTGGAAGCCTGCGCCGCTTCCTTCACCACCGCCACGGCGCGCTCATTCAGCCGCGCGTCGTTCGCGTCGAAAGACACCAGATACGACCGCATTTGCGCCACTGGCACTGACGCCGTTTCCGCCGCCGCGGCAGGAGGCGGGGTGTTGAAGGCGTAACGCAGACCGATCATCCCGCTCTGGCTGAACTGGTTGTGCAGCTTGATCGCCCCGGTCGCCGGGGGTGCTCCGGGTGGCGGACCAAACGAAGACGTGCCGTTGAGTTTCTGCCCGCCCAGGATGTCCATGAAGCGGTAATCCACGGTGATTGACAGGCCTGGCAGATAGGGCACCGGCAGCGACAGGCCAATGATCGCCTGCATGGCGAAGCTACCCGCCTCGTCGCCGGAGACATACGTGAAGGGCTTGTCCGTGCGCGTCACCGCGAATCCGTTCAGCCGTGACACCTGATAGCCCGCGCCCACGCCAAAATAGGGGTAA
>JAYVCG010000493.1:0-3010 GCA_043750075.1 Acetobacteraceae bacterium
CCGCGGCGCATGATGGCGTGGGTGGGCCAATGCGTGATGTCCTCACCCTCGTGGCGGATGATGCCGGAGCGGGCCTGGGGATCGCCGCACACGGTCATCATCAGCGTCGATTTGCCCGCGCCGTTGGCGCCGATCAGCGTGACGATCTCCCCCGCGGCGACCTCCAGATCGACATCGCGCAGCGCCTGGACCGTTCCATGGAAGGAACAAATTCTGGACAGCGACAGCATCGCGGTCATGGAACTTCATCCTCGTCGCCCTCGCCGAGATAGGCGGCGATCACGGCGGGATCGGCACGCACGGCCGCCGGCGTGCCATCGGCGATTTTCTTCCCGTGATCCAGCACGACGACATGATCGGAAATCCGCATCACCACGCCCATGTCGTGCTCGATCAGCAACAAAGCGCAGCCATCGGCGCGGATGCTCAGAAGCAAAGCGTTCAGCGCCTCGGTCTCCCGCGGGTTGAGCCCAGCGGCGGGCTCGTCGAGACAGAGCAATACCGGGTCGATGCACATGGCACGCGCGATTTCCAGCCGCCTGCGCGCGCCATAGGGCAGCGCGCCCGCCGGATCGTCGGCCCGTTCAATCAACCCGATCCGTTCCAGCCAGTGCCGCGCCTTCTCCCTTGCTCCGGTTTCGGCGGCGCGATACCCGGCGAGGCGCAGCACGGCGGCGAGACCGAAACCGCTGGCGTCCATCAGGCGGTTGTGCTGCGCCACCATCAGGTTCTCCAGCACGGTCATCCCGGCGAACAAACGAATGTTCTGGAACGTGCGTGCGACTTTGGCGCGGGAGGCGATGCGATGGCCGGACATCCGCTCCAGCGCGAACCGCGCGCCACCGGGATGCGACAACGCGATTTCACCCCGCCTGGGTTTGTAGAAACCGGTGATGCAGTTGAACACCGTGGTCTTGCCCGCGCCGTTGGGGCCGATGACGGCGGTGATTTCCCCCGCGCGGGCCTCGAACGACAGATCGTCCACGGCGCGCAGGCCGCCGAAGCGCATGGTGAGGCTGGTGACGGACAGCATCAGCCGCGCTCCGCCAGCGTCACCGTGGGCGCGCGGGACGTGACCATGCCGCGCGGGCGCAGCACCATCACCAGGACCAGCGCGATGCCGAACACCAGCATCCGGTACAAGGGCAGTTCGTTGGCGATGCCCGCGAAGACCGGGCTGCCAAGCTGATCCGCGATCCAGCTCAGCAGCCCGCGCAGCAGTTCCAGCCCGCCCACCATGACGATCGCCGCCAGCGCCACGCCGAGTTGCGAGCCCAGCCCCCCCAGCACGACGATGGCGAGGACGGTGGCGCTTTCGATGAAGGTGAAGCTTTCCGGTGAAACGAAAGCTTGCCGTGTCGCGAAGAACGCGCCCGCGAACCCGGCGAACATGGCGCCGATGGCGAAGGCGGTCAGTTTCGTCACCGTGACGTTGATGCCAAGCGAGCGGCAGGCGGTCTCATCCTCGCGCAAAGCCTCCCACGCGCGGCCCAGGGGGGTGCGGCGCAGGCGCAGGGTGAACCAGTTGGTGAGCAGCGCCAAAGCGAGGATCACGTAATAGAGGAAGATGATCCGCTGGATGGTTTCGGGTTCGATGCCAAAGAAGTGGGAAAACGTGCCCTCGCCGCCGTCCATGCTGAAGGCGAGGCCGAACAGCGTGGGGCGCGGGATGCCGGTGATGCCGTTCGGGCCATGGGTCAGGGAGACCCAGTTGATCAGCACGATGCGGATGATCTCGCCGAACGCCAGGGTGACGATCGCGAGGTAATCGCCGCGCAGCCGCAGCACGGGAAAGCCAAGCAGCACCCCCCAGAACGCCGCCAGGATGCCCGCCAGCGGCAGGCAGGTCCAGAAGCCGAGCCCGAACGTGGTCGCCAGCAGCGCATAGGAATAAGCCCCGACCGCGTAGAAGGCGACGTATCCCAGGTCCAGCAGTCCCGCCAGCCCGACCACCACGTTCAGCCCCCAGCCCAGCATGATGTAGGTGAGGACGAGGGTGGCGAGATCGACATGATACCGCGATCCGCTGAACGGCAGCACCAGCGCGAACACCAGCAGCGCCGGGGCCAGGGCGCTCCCCAGTCTCCGCATGGTGACACCGGGCTCCGCCAGGGAGGCCAGGGAGGGAAGAACCGCCGGACCGCGCGCCAGCATCGCCAGACGGCCGAGGAACACCAGCGCCACGACCACCGCCACGGCGATGGGACGGGCGCGCAGGCCAAGCCCCTGATCGCCGTTCTCGGTGACGAGGCCGATCAGCGGGGCGAACAGCCCGAGGGCGATGAGGGCGGACAGGCCCGCGTCGCGAAAGGCCCCCGTCATGGAGTGGTGGTTCCGGGGGGTTGTGCGGAAATCATACTTTCTCGACCTCCGCGCGGCCCAGAAGGCCGGTGGGGCGGAAGATCAGCACCAGGATCAGGATGGAGAAGGCCGCGACATCCTTGTATTCGACGCTGAAATAGGCGGACCAGAAGACCTCGATCAGGCCGATCAGCAGCCCTCCCAGTACCGCGCCGGGCAGGCTGCCGATGCCGCCCAGTACCGCCGCGGTGAAGGCTTTCACCCCGGCGATGAAGCCGATGAAGAAGTCGATGACGCCGTAGTACAGCAGGAACAGCATCCCGGCGACGGCGGCCAGGGCGGCGCCGATCACGAAGGTGATGCTGATGGTGCGGTCGATGTCGATGCCCAGCAGGCTGGCCATGCGCAAATCCTGCTCGCAGGCGCGCATCCGCCGGCCAAGCGGGGTGCGGGTGACGAGCCAGGTGAACACCGCGAGGATCGCCAGTGTCGTGGCCACGATGACGATCTGCATCCAGGACAGACGGACGGTGAACCCGGCGCTTTCCATCACCTGGAAGCCACCGGGGATCAGCGCGTCCATCGGTTTGACGCGGGCGCCCTGGCTGACCTGGACGAAGTTTTGCAGAGTGATCGACATGCCGATGGCGCTGATCAGCGGCGCCATGCGGAACGATCCGCGCAGGGGGCGGTAGGCGATGCGCTCGAC
>JAYVCG010000494.1:0-8624 GCA_043750075.1 Acetobacteraceae bacterium
ATCTTTTTCGCGTGGCGCTTGCCCGGCTTCTATGGGTTCGAGCTGAATGGCTGGCTGGGTTACGCGCCTTATGCCGTCACGGCCGCCGCCCTCTATGGCATCTGGGATGGCATCGCCCACATCATCGCCGTCACCCGCGCGCCACCAGCCCCGCCGCCCACGACGCCCGACACTTGGTGATGTTCGGATTCGGACGCGCCAAGCAACCGCCGCCGGATAACAGCTTCGGCGACGCGCATTTCCTGACGACGGCCGAACTCGGGCCGCTGGGCCTGTTCGGTCCTGACGGTATTCCGCTCGGCGATCATATCCCGCCGCGCGAAGCCGCACGGCGCACGCGTTACGGCGGCGACCAACATCTCATCACGATAGCGCCATCACGCACGGGCAAGGGCACCACCGCGATTATCCCGACGCTGCTGGATCATGACGCCAGCGCGCTCGTCATCGATCCCAAGGGCCAGAACGCGGCCGTCACGCGGCGCGCGCGTGATGTGATGCATCCCGGCCGCGTGTTCGTCGTCAATCCGTTCGGCCTTCATACCGGGCCGCCGTGGAACCTGCCGCAGCACAAATTCAATCCGCTGGCGTCAATGGACCCTGCCAGTGAAAATTTCGTGGCGGACGTGTCGAGCCTCTGTGAGGCGCTGATCGTCACCGAGGGTAAAGACCCTCACTGGCCGAACGCGGCGCGCGATCTGATCTCGGCCATCATCATGGATTTGAAGCTGCGAACACCGGACCGCGCGACCTTGCCGCGCATGCGCGCTCTTCTGACGCTGCCGCCGAAACTGTTCGCCGACCATCTGGAAACGATGATGGGCTCGGACGAACCGGCCGTGCGCCAGCGCGCGGGCCGCTTCCTCGCCACGTCCTCCGAAGTGCAGAACGTGCTTTCGACCGCCATCACGCAAACCAGCTTCCTCGATGATCCGGCCTTGGCCGCCAGCCTGAGCGGCAGTGATTTCAAACTGCTCGATCTCAAGCGGCAGGGCATGACGGTGTTCCTCGTCCTGCCGTCGCGCTACCTGTCGGCGTATTTTCGCTGGCTGCGTTTGTTCGTGGTGGCGGCCGTTGATGCCCTCACCTCGACGACGGATCGCCCGGCTAAGCCGGTCCTGTTCGTGTTGGACGAATTCGCATCGCTTGGCCATCTTTCCGCCATTGAAACCGCGATGGCCCTTGCCGCCGGTTTTTCCGTGCAGCTATGGCCAATCTTGCAGGACCTGAATCAGGTAAAAACCATCTATGGTGACCGCTGGGAAACCTTCCTCGCCAATGCTGGAATTACGCAAGTGTTTCGGCCGAATGACCTGACCACAGCACAATATTTTTCAAGTCGTGCCGGAACCTACACACATCGTCTCGCCGGTTTCAGCTACGGAACCGAGGAAAGCGATTACCTGATGGCCGATCAGGCCGGGCCGGTCAAAGGCGTGTCGCGCAATTTCTCGCTGACACCGCGCCCGCTGCGCACGCCGCATCAGCTGTTCGGCATGCCGAATGACCGGCAAATTCTTTTCATCGCGGGCAGCGCGTTCCCGGCATGGACAGCGCGCAAGCCTTACTATGATGATGAACGCTACAAGGTGCGCGGCAGGCCGCGCTACGATCCCGATCCGTATCACACCTGACGCGACGCGCCGGAAAGGAGGTTCATGTGGAGGAAGATTCGCCAAACCCGGATTTCAATGAGCCAATCCGCGAGCATCCCGACACGGTTCGTGCGCTGGCCTACGCCCGGCACAAGGCGGCGGGCAGCATGGGCGACTATTACGCAGCCTATCCCGGTGAATGCCCGTGGAACTATGGCCTGACGGCCGAGGAACGGGCGCGCGCCTATGGCCAGCAGATGAGCGGCCGGTCGCGCGAACGCTGATCACCGCGCGAAACCCCGCACCTTGCGCCTGTGACCGGCGCGGTTGTCCATTGCCGCGCGCCTCCGTCCCCGCATGGCCATCGCGGCGTTGCATGATGCCGCCGCCAGTGCGGCGCTTCGGGCTTGTTGCAAGGCTTTCAACGTCGCGGCCAGTTCGGTCGGTCTCATGCGCCGCTTGGCGTCACTCGCCCGGTTGGCGAAGTCCGCCATGATCGCGTCAGCGATGGCACCGGCTGCCTGCCGCAAATCGTCCACGCCCATCGGATCAATCGATCCGTCAGCATCGTCGGGTTGCGCGGGTTTGTTCTGCGTCCGCGCCGCCGCTTGAAACCGCACCACCATAACGCGGGGCTTGGTTTCCCGCACCGTTCCGCCAGTGGCGCGGGTCTCAGCGCTCGCGCTCGCGTGATCGTTCCTCGTCGCGGTCGCGGTAATAAATCATCTGCTGCATGTAGGCGTCGCCCTTGGCGCGCAGGTTCAGCAGGTGATCGGGTGTCAGCGTGCGTATATCCTCCGGCTGTAGGCTCTTGCCGGATTCGATGTGATCGCGGATGCGGAGGATCGCTTCTTCGCTGGCGCGCTCGGCCTTGCGCTGCGCGGCGTGATCCAGCCGCGCGGCCGGGTTGTCCAGATAATCGTCGGCGCTGATTTTGCGGGGCGGCGTCGGCGCGCCACCCGCGAACGATTCAAACAATCCGGCGATGAAGTCGGTCAGCTTCTCGGCCGGTTTGCCGATCACGTCCGCCGCCACCATCAGGCCGCCGGTGACGGCCGCCCCTGCTCCGCTGAGGTCAACATCGATGTTATGGTCTGGCGCGCGTGCAGTTGCGCGCGCCATCTCGGGCTGTGGCTCGGGCTGCCGTGTCGGTTCGGCCGGGATTTCCTGCGCGCGCGGTTCCGGGGCGTGTTGTGGTTCAGGTTCACGCGGACGCTCCAACTGCATCGCCTTCGCCTGTTCGACGCCGGGCAATTGCTCGCGATCAATGTCGGTCATCCGCGCGCGTGTCTCGGTCATCGTCGCCCCCGTGATCCGTTTGCCAAGCGCATGGTCGCCGCCGTCCCGGTCAACGATGACAAAATCCCGCCGGTCGCCGCGCGCGAGGATAAGGCCCTGCTGGTCGAGCGCCACGCGGAAGGATGAACCATTGTCCGACCGGTCCCAGCAATCCCGGATCGTCTCGCGGATCGCCGTCAGGTCGGTGTTCAGCCGCCGTGATTGCTCGAATTCGGCCCTACCGGCCGAACGTGTTTTCTGATCGGGATCGCGGTCGTTCTTCACCAGCGTCAACCCGAAATCCCGCTCCATCTCGCGGCAAAGCTCTTTCAGCTTGTTTTTGTAGAGGCCGGGATCGATCGCCTTCATGGTGTCGAGGTCAATCCGCGACCACGCCACATGCATGTGGGTTTCGCCGTTCGCCTTGTAGTGAAACGCGACCGCCCGTGGCTGGTCGGTGAACCCAAGCCCCCGCTCTATCCGGTCGGCCGCCATCTGCCATTGTATGGGCGTCAGCGTCTCGTCGGCTGGCAATCGCACATAGGCATGGAAGAACGGCTTTTCGCACCGCGTGCCCTCGGCCTGTATCTGCACGTCAAGGAACGCGTCGCGGATGTTGGTTGCGACGAAGCCGCGCAACTCGGCGAGTTCCGCCCGTTCGCCGTCCTTGCCCGTTGTCAGGTAGGCCGCCAGCTTGGCACCATGCGCGTGCAGATTACCCTTGGCGATCATGGCCCAGCGCACCGCGCAATACAGTCAGCGTTGCTGACAAATCTCCTAACGATGCCATTAGCTGCGGATCGATCTCCAACACGCGCCGCGCCAGTTCCGAACCGTCTTCGTCCAGCGCCGCGATGTTCAGCGTGCGCGCGATTTGATTGATGTTGTTCCCGATCTGGTTCAGCCGGGCATTCGTTTGCGCCAGCAAGGCCCGGTCAACCGGCGTGCGGCGCCGCGCGCGGGGACCGGCATCGCCAAGGCCGCAAGCGCGCAAATACGCGCCGAGGCTCAAACCGCTTTCGCTTGCGCGGCTTTCCAGTGCCGCGCTCTCGGCGTCGTCGAGCCGGATGCCGACGACGTTCTGGCGCTTCCTCTTCGGCTTGCGCGCGGCGCTTCCTTCTTCGGGGCTTGCCCCCAATTCTGCCTCCGTCGCGGCGTCGCGCACGGTCTGCTGACGCTCCGAAGGAACGGCGGCCGGGGGATGCAACGGGGGCGGCGAAGCCTCCCCCTTGCCAAGGTGAGCCAGCCAGTCGGCCCCCTCGGGGGCTGAATGGCTGGCGCGGTGTGGTTTTACCACGCCCAACTTGCTGCCTTTCTTTCTGTCGCTCTCACCCTACCCTCAACGCTGATTTCGTCGCTACTGAATTCCGCTAGGCGCTTCGGTTAATCCCATGTTTCGCGAACAACAGATTGACCGCTTCCTCCCCCAACGCCTGAGTCGATGTATCTAAATCGAGGGCCAGTTGCCGCATCTGTTTCCATGCAAGCGGGTCGAGATAAGTGGACAGGACGCGCTTACCGGCACGACTGGGCGGACGTTTTGCGATTGAACCCTCAGCAGATGCGAGAGCGGCCGGTGTGGATGCTGCGACATCACGGGTCGCGTCGCTGCTTTCTGGCTTGGGGGCAAAGAGGCTGGGACGTTTACTCATGGTGTCATGCTGCCTTTCTGTCATGTCCGCGTGTGGGCATGTCCATAGCACCACATAGCCACTTGTAGAGGGCCGCGATTTCCTCGGCGGCTTTTCCGCGCGGTTCGAATTCCTGTGCTGTTCGCCCATCGATCACGCCATGCGTGAAAGCCGCGCGGTGTGTTAGTTGCCGTGGGGAAATTTGCACGCCGCGCGCGGCCAGACCTTCGGCCGCTTCCCTTCCGATGCTGCTGCGCGGGGGCACGGCATTGAGAACCACAAAGGCCGGTTTGCTGGCAGCCTTCGCCAGAAGAAGCGTCGTTTCAATCGCCTCCAGATCAAATGTCGATGCCCGGCAGGGGATCAGAACAAGGTCGGCCGCGCGGGCGGCCAGCGAAGCCGTCTGGTCGGCATTGGGAGCGGTATCGAGAACGATGAACGTCGCCCCGTTGTCATGGGCGGCTTTCATCAGCGCTGGCAGGCGCGTTGCCTGTCCGCTGACCACTTCGGGCACGGCGGCCGTGCGTCGGTCCCCCCAACTGGTTGCCGTGGCTTGGGGGTCCAGATCAATGACCGCGACAACATGCCCGGCGGCGGCGGCGGCCGTCGCCAGATGCACGGCAAGGGTGGTTTTCCCGGCCCCGCCCTTTTGGCTGATGATTGCGACGGTTTTCATAATCCCTCGAATCGAATGAGGTCATGACCATATCACCGCGTAGCCTCATGCCCAAGTGGCTATATTACCACATGTGGTCATGTCCATACATCCACACAAGAGCAAGGGGGCTAGCTGGGTTCCGGTGCGAAAACGGCGCTGATTTCGTTCGGCAGCTTGGCGATTGCCAGCAAATAGGCGGCGGCGGGTGCGTCGGGGTGGCGGCGGCCTTGTTCCCAGTTCTTCAGGGTCGAAAGGGGAAGGCGGTAGGTCGCGGCGCATTCATATTGGGCGTCAATGGCCCAGTGACCCCGAAGCTGTGCGTTTTGGCCACAGCCGTCAGCCCGTAATAGGCTCTTTATATTTCTCGCGTGAGGCGTGCCCTGGTGGCTGGTCGTGGCTTCCGTCGAGCGGTGCTCATGGGCAAATGACTGTCACCCACATATATCCGCATTGATTTCCCTCAGTTTTCGGAAACATTTGTTTTAGCCCTGCAGCTGGCTTCCCACAAATTTTCGCTGCGAAGCTGTCGATGGTGCCGCAGGGTGTATGGGTATATCCACCATGGTTCCTACAGGTGTTCGTGCAATCCCGTTGTCCGCCGAGTGGCACTCCCTGAACAAAAACTCCTGTTTTTGACTTGTCGCAGTCCTCTGGACCAGCAAACTCACCCTCGCAAACAAGAGTGCTTATCTGGGCTTTAGCGATTTGCATGCCGGTAGAAAGTGATAAGCCGAGTATTGCGAAAGAGATCAGGATCGAGTGGCGCTTTACGGACATAGCAAAGACCTCTTCTGGACGGCTGCGGCCTCGATGAACCTTGGCCGCAGTCCTTTCAAGGCGCACGCTAGACTGAATTACGTTTTGCGCAAGCGACGGCCGCGAGGTTGATGGTGCCGGACCGACAAGGTGCCGCACCCCGCCGTGGCCAAAACGCACAGCTTCGCGGTCACTGGGCCTCAATGGCGTCCTTTTTTAGGAAAAGGATTGATTGACGCCTAATGTGGGTTTGTGGTTCTGAGGACATGGCCACATGTGTTCATGCCCACATAAGCTTTAGCTCTCTTCCCATCACCGCGAAACCACTTGGTTGCGCGCTACTTTTGTGTTACAGTAGCGCGCAATCTTATGCGGATGTGGAGGGCGTTATCATGCCGAAGCCAAAGCAGACCGATGATGGGCTGACCAAGTTTCAGCGTTACAGGCAGGGCCAGCGGCACAAGGGGATGAAGCTGCTGCGCGTGTGGGTGCCTGATCCGCACCGGCCAGAGTTCGCGGCGGAGGCGCGGCGGCAAGGGCTGTTGCTGCGTGGCGCGCCAGAGGAGACCGAGGCGCTGGCGTTCATCGCGGCGGCGGTTGAATGGCCGGAACCATGAAGCGCGGCGATCTGGTGACGGTCGCGGCGCAAGGTGATTATGGCAAGCCGCGTCCGGCGGTCGTGATCCAGTCGGATACCCTGAACATGGCCGATAGCGTCCTGGTCGCGCTGCTTACTACCACCCTCAACGATGCGCCGTTTTACCGGTTGGCCGTGGAGCCAACCCAGACGAACGGCCTCAAGGCCGCATCGCAAATCATGGTCGATAAAATTCTGGCCTACCCACGCGCGAAATGCGGCCCTGTGATCGGGCGGCTCTCGCCGCAGGACATACTGACGCTGAACAACATGCTTTCGGTGATGATCGGTCTCGCCGACTGACAAAGTTTCCCCTTTGACAAAGCCCTTTGTTCGACGCGCCGCAGGCCGTCGATGACTGGCGGGACGCCCTTCGTCCCGACAATTCCGGGATTTCACGGCGCGGAGGGCGGGTCAGGGGAGCATCGCAGCAACCCGGAGCCACGCGCAGCGCCCTATAGCGAGCATGGCGAGGATTGCGAGAAGCGCACCTTGACGCGACCGAGCACCGTGGCACGCGCTTTTCAGGCCAATGCGCTTGTCTCAGTGCAAGCCGCGCGCGCCGCCCGCATTGCCCTTGGGCGCTCCCCATTTCTGGTTTTTCAACGCCCACAGCGTGCGCTCAAGGCGCAGTTCCCCGCGTTCGGCCTTGCGCACCATGCCCGCGAAATACCCGCCAGCACCGCGCGTGAAATGCGCCTCCGGCTTGGTCGAGACGATGGCAAGCGCCAAGGCCGCCTGTTCGCGGCCCATCGCGCGGCAGGCTTCGCCCCACAGATGCACCGACACGCCAAGATCGGGCCGCAGCCACTGGCCCGCCGCCGTCACGATAGCGGCCCATGTCGGTCGATCCGCTGAAACGTAGGTTGCCAGACGGGGGGCAAGGTCGAGAAGCTGGTCTGGCTTGATCCTGAATTCCCGTTCCATCGTCACCGGAGGGGGGGAGGGGAGGGTAACCGGCTCCGCCCGACTACTTTCCTCGCTGGCAACTACTGTATCTTTCAGATTCAAGGTTAAGTTTGTAATTATAGTGTGGGGCTCGTTTTCAAGCCCCTCGGGGCTTGTTTCCACAGCTTTGGATGCCTCCGATACCGCCTCCCTGAGCCATTGCTCCGCCTCGGTTTTCCGGCGCTCAAGCGACCCGGCAACCAGATACAAATCATCGGAGCGTGTCGTCTGACTGGCGGCCCTGACCAAGGCGGCGGCGTCGATCTCAAGACGTGCCCACCCGTCCGGCAGCTTATCCATTTCCGCAAGCTGCTCGCCGATCTGGCGAATGGAGCGGCGCGCGAAGGTGACGCGGCGGCGTCCGTCCTTCATGTGATCGCGTTCGATCTTCGCGGCGGCGGCCAGACGGACGAATTCGTCATACCGCTGGGCGAGGGGGGAGAGGTCGAAGCCGAACGCCTCGATGATGCGGTTGTCATGGCCGCGTCGGCCATAGCGCTTGCCTTGCTCGTTATCCCTGATGACAAAAATACCTGCCTCGAACAACTGGCGGTTGAGTGCCTTCACGCGGGCAGGGGACAAATTCAAAAACTCCTGCTGCCGCCGCGCCGAGAGCCACGCGATGGGCCGTGATCCTTCCTCCCAGTCCTGCGGCTGGGTCTGCTTCACCAGCCATGACACCAGCTTGAAGCCCTGCGCGGGCAAGCCGAGATAGGGCTCCGCCTCCTGAAACGCGCCGAGGATGCGCAGCGGCTTCGCCGTGCCGCGCGGCAGGCCGGTGAACCGGTCCGCCTGATCGATGAGTGTGAGCATGTGCAGGCTCATCCGGCGTGCGCCGATGACCTGATTCGTGGATTGCGTAGATAAGGACATGACTTCTCCGTCCGGGTTGCAAGCAGCAACCCACCCGAAGGGGCCGTAAAATCGGCACAAAACCGCCCATCAGCGAAAACAGGGTTTTCGCTTGACGAAGGGCCTGATTTCGGGGAAAGATGGGTTTACCAGACACCATCGTTCCCCGGCCTCGGCCAAGAATTCAGCCCCGCTTTCGAGCGGGGTTTCTGCTTTCTGGGGTCTTTCTCCTCAGAATGGTTGACGACACTTCGACTCGGGTCGAATCA
>JAYVCG010000495.1:0-4713 GCA_043750075.1 Acetobacteraceae bacterium
TCCGGGGCGATCAGGGCGCCGGAGAAGGCCAGGATCACCCGTGGCGCCACCGGGCGGCGCAGGCCGGTGAACAGCACGGCCATCGCGCCCTGGCTGAACCCCATCAGCGCGTAAGCATCCGGCGGCAGGCTCAACCTCGCCAGTTCGGCGTCGAGGAAGGCGTTGAGGAAGGCCGCGGCGTGGCGGGCGCCGTTGGCCATCACCTCGGGCCGCCGGTCGCTGACCGCCCACCATTGCCGCCCGAACCCGGAATAATGCGTGTCCGGCGCGTTGACCGAGGAAAACAGCGCGTCCGGCGCCTGATCGGCCCAGGAGGGGGCGAGATCGATGAGATCGTAGGCATCGGCGCCGAGACCGTGACACAACACCACCAGTTGCTTTGGCGTGCCCTTCGAGGCTGGTCCCCAGTGCACCGCTTCCAATGTGTCTGGCATGGTTCGCTTCCTTTCGTTCCCCGGGTCGTGTCCTCGGGAAGTACTCTGACCGGAGCCGCCATGTCCATCGTCACGCGATTCGCGCCCAGTCCGACGGGGTATTCGCATTTGGGGCACGCGTTCTCGGCGTGGACCGCGTGGCGGCGCGTATGGGCGGCGGGGGGGCGGTTCCTGCTGCGGCTGGAGGACATCGATCCCACCCGCTGCCGCCCGGAATACGCCGCCGCCATCCTGGAGGATCTGGCGTGGCTCGGGCTGTGCTGGGACGGGCCGGTGCGGGTCCAATCGGCGCATATGGCGGAGTACGCGCGTGTGCTGGACGATTTGCGGGCGCGGGGGCTGATTTATCCGTGCTTCTGCTCGCGGGCCGACATTCAGCGGCACGTCATCGCCGCCGCACCGCATGGGGCGCCAGGGGGGATGCTGTATCCTGGCACCTGCCGCGGGTTAACGGAGGCGAAACGGGCCGCGCGGGCGCATGAACCGCACGCGTGGCGGCTCGACATGGCGCGCGCGCTGGCCCTGACCGGCGGCGGCCTGACGTTCGAGGAGGAAGGCCACGGCACCGTCCTCGCCGATCCGGCCCGGTTTGGCGATGTGGTGCTGGCGCGCAAGGACACGCCGTCGAGCTATCATCTGTGCGTCACCCATGACGACGCGCTGCAAGGTGTCACGCTGGTGACGCGCGGCGGGGATTTGCGGGAGGCGACACATTTGCACAGGCTGCTTCAGGCGCTGATGGGCTGGCCGGTGCCGGTTTACGCGCATCATGTTTTGCTGACGGATGCCTCCGGACGGCGGCTGGCGAAGCGCGACCGGGCGATGACGCTGCGGGCGCTGCGGGACAGCGGCGTGACGGCGGGGGAGGTGCTGGAGCGGGTGGTCTCGGGGTTGAGTGCCTCATGACGGGCTTCCGGGGGGGGCGCGAAGGGTTTTCACCACGGAGGACACGGAGAACCACGGAGGCGCACGGAGGCGCACGGAGGAAGGGGGGTGGCCTTCCTGGTCCGTGTGGGGGAGAGGGCGCTTTTTTAACACAGGGTTTCAAGGCGAGGCCACAGAGCGTGGCGGCGCCGTCCGGAGACCGTCTTTCCGGGTCCGGATGTGCGGCGAAGGGGCGGGCGCTTCGCGCGGTGGGGTATTTCGTTTCTTGCCAGGTTTCATGTCTTGTTTTTCGTTCCCAGGGCGCGAAGCGCCTCATGCGGGAGGCAAGATGAAACACGCGCCACGCGGAAGCCTGTTCCCGCGCGAAGCGCCCGGAGCCTCACCTTCCCTTCACATGGGAACGGCGGACTCCGGACGGCGCCGCCACGCTCTGTGTAATCCGTGGCCTCGTCTTAAAACTCTGTGTTAAAAAAAAGCGCCTTCTCTCCCACACGGACCGGGGAAAAGAGCCACCCCTTCTCCGTGCGCCTCCGTGGTTCTCCGTGACCTCCGTGGTGAAGTCTTTCCGGCGGCGCGGACACACGCGGAGTTTCCAGGCGAGCACCAGGACACAAAGAGTTCCTCATGAATTCAACGGGATGCCTTTGTGTCTTTGTGGTGTCATTGCCTTTTCTTGCCACGGGCACGGCGCGGACGGGAGGGCACGATGGCTTCGCACCCGCTCCGCCCACCGGAGTCTCGCGTGAACAGGGTATGTCCTCACAAACACAGCATGCGGGCCGACATGTCCTGCAAGTCCATCAGGATCGCCTCGCCGCGCACGGCGTACAGCCAGGCGCCGCCCGCGAGCAGCAGGGCCAGGCCGATGCGCAGCCCGATCCGGATCATTCCGCCGCGGCGGCGGCCAGCAGACGCGGCACCGGCCTTTCCTGGATCGGCAAATGGATCAGTCCCGCGAACAGCCCCAGTCCGGCCGAGATCCACCACATCAGCGTGTAGGACTGCGTCGCGTCATACAATACTCCCGCCATGTACAACCCCAGGAACGATCCGGCCTGATGCGACAGGAACACGAAACCGAACAGCATCGACATCCAGCCCGTGCCAAAGAACGTCCCCACCAGAGCGCTGGTCAACGGAATCGTGGACAGCCAGAACAACCCCAGAAGCGCCGTGATGGCGATCACCGTCACCGGCGTCGTGGGCAGGAAGATCAGTCCCACGAACAGCACGGCGCGGGCGAAGTAAATCCCGCTCAACACCGCGCGCTTTTGAAAGAACGCGCCGGACTGGCCGGCCAGCCAGGTGCCGATGATGTTGGCGGCACCAAGCGCCATCAGCGACCAGACCCCAACCCACGCCCCCAGACCCTGATCCTGCACGAAGGCGGGCAAATGCACCGAATAGAACGCCACATGAAACCCGCACACGAAAAACCCCGCCGTCAGCAGCCAGAAACCGCGATGCGCGAACGCCTCGCCGAACGCTTCCCGCAGCGTTTGCTGACGCGCGATGGTGACGGGCGCCTTGGGCGGCCCGCCCAGAAACAGCGCCAGCGGCAAAGTCAAAGCGAGGGTCGCGGCGATGGCCAGCAAGCTGTCGCGCCAGCCGAACGCCTCGATCAGCACATGCGCGTAGGGATACGCCAGGAAGGTCGCGATGCCGGTCGCCATGCCCAGGGAAGCGATGGCGGCGGTGCGCTTGTCCGGGGGGGCGGCGCGGGCGACGGCGCCGACCAGCGCGCTCATGCCGGAACCGCTGGAACCAATGCCCAGCATCAGACCCGCGGCCAGCAACCCCGTGCCCGTGGCGGCCTGGGTGATCAGGATGAAACCCGCGATCGAGCACACGATCCCCACCGCCGCCGACCAGCCCGCGCCAAACCGGTCCGACCAGGCGCCGAACAGAATGCCCGCGAACCCCATCACCAGGTTCGACACCGCCATCGCGTTGGAAAACGGCTCCCGCCCCAGTCCCAGATCCATCGTCACCGGGCGCAGATACAGCCCCATCACCTGACGCAGGCTCATCGCCAGGCCGGTGATCAGACAGGCGGCCGTGACCACCACCCAGAGCGGGGGAACCCGGCTCGCACTCATGACATCCTGGCCCTTTCCCTCACCCGCCCTTGACAGGGGAGCCGGTGAGGAAAGATTAGGGGCATATGAGCGTAACTGACAAGATGGGTGACACGGCCTGCACCTGCGCCGCCCTCCGCCGGGCCGCCCGCCGGGTGACGCGGCTGTACGATCAGGCCCTGGCGCCCGCCGGTCTGCGCATCACGCAATACCCGGTCCTGGCCTGGCTCGCCGCCTCCGGCCCCTCCACCATGAACGCGCTCGCCACCCCTCTCGGCATGGACCGCGCCACGTTGGGCCACAACCTCCGCCCGCTGGAGGCGCGAGGCCTGGTGACACTGACGGCGGGGGAGGACAAACGCAGCCGGATGGTGACGCTGACCGCCGCCGGACGCCAGAAGCTGGCCGAGGCCCGCCCAGAGTGGGACAGGGCGCAGGCGGCGTTCGAGGCAGCGTTTGGCGCCGCGGACTCCGCCGCCCTCCGCGCCACCCTGGGCCGCGTGGCGCGGCTGGATTTTCCGGCGGGGGCGGATGTCTGATGTTTTCCCGCTGGTGGCGAGGCCCGCGCCATCAGTGCTCCCCAAGGAGCGAAAGGGACATTCCCGCGTGAGGCCAATACATTGCCCGATGCGGCATTGCCTCATATGATGGCCGCCGATACGATCAACAGTGATGGGCTCGCGTCCCAGGTGGAGTCGCATGCTGATACCTCATGCCAACATATGGGGCGCCAAAACGGTCGTCTGGCCGGACCCTGGCGCTTCGGAAGGGCCGCGCGGCAGGCTCCTCTGCCATGACCTGTCAGGCGGAGGACCGGCATCATGGGCCACGCTGCCCCATATGGCCTCCGTTTTTGGGGCACTGTCGCTGAACGCGTTTTCGTTCTCGGGATTTGATCGCCCCGCCTACCTGTCGAAATCCAGACTAACGGCCGGCATCCACCATTTCACCAACGAAGCGGAAATGGAGGATCGTCTCGCGTCCGCGGGGGTTGAGATATTTCATCCTCAGGAAATGACGTTCACCGCGCAGGTCGCCTTGTTTGGCGAACGCGCGTTGATCATGGGTGGACCGGGATCGGCCTTCCATACCGCGATTTTCGCGGCGGCGGGTGGCCGTTCCCTGTGCCTCTCGCCAGGAAGCACCATCCATTCCAGCTACCTGCTGCTGGATCAGGTCTCCGAACGTGAGGCTGTCTATGTTTGTCCAGTGGAAGACACTAGTACACCTCGCCGGAAATCCGAACCCCTTTGAGGCTGGGATCAGGCGACAAGGGGCTTCCCCTTCATGGTCCATTTGAACGGCTTCGCCATGGT
>JAYVCG010000496.1:0-4138 GCA_043750075.1 Acetobacteraceae bacterium
CCTCCGCAGCACGATCTCGATGCGGCGGTTCTCGTCGCGGCCCGCCTCGCTGGTGTTGGTCGCCAGCGGGTCGGTGTCGGCCTTGCCGACGGCGGTGACGCGGCCGGGATCGCCAAGGGGACGGAGAATGAGTTCCCGCGCGGCCTCGGCACGCGCCGCCGAGAGCTGGTAGTTGGACGGGAAGCGCGCGGTCCTGATGGGCTGGTTGTCGGTGTGGCCGACCACCTGCACCAGGCCGCGTTCCTGTTTCAGCGCCTCGCCGATGCGTTCCAGCAGGCGGAAGTAGTTTGGGCTCACCGTGGCGCTGCCGGAGGCGAACATACCCTTGTTGCGGATGCGCACGATCGGCATCGACTGATCGCCAAGCACTGTCACCAGGCCCTCGTCGATTTCCGGCTTCAGGAAGGTGTAGATGCGGTCGGGCGCGGCGGGCGGCACCACCACCGGCGGGCGGACCGGGGAGGTGCGGGTGATGACCGGCATCCCGGCCAGGGGGGCCCCGCTCATCGCCGTGGTGGTCGCCTGGGAGGCATTGCCCAGACCGTTGGAGAACCATGCGAACAGCCCGCCGATGACGCCAAGCGCGGCGGCGGCCATGACCCAGGCGGGGACGATGCCGCGGGCGGGTTTGTAGGCGGCGTTCACCCCCTGCCAGTGCGGCGACAAAGCCGGGTCGGTGGCCTGGCGCTGGCGGGAGATCAGCGTGTACAGATCCTCCCGCACCCGGTCGAGGTCGCCGGGCCGGTGCGGCGGTCTGCGGTACTGGCCCATGAAGCCGAGGCTGAGGCAGTAGTACATCAGCTCCAGCACCGGCAGATAGGTACCGGGCACGGCCTTGAGCTTATCGAGCAACTGGAAGAACCCCTCGCCCGCGACCACGCCGCGGTGGAAGGTGGCGACCAGAGAGCGGGCGGCCCAGCCGCCGGTGCTGCCCCAGGGGGTGTTCAGCACCACGTCGTCGATGCTGGCGCAGAGGGCGTAATGGGCGGGCCGCAATTGCTCGTCGGGCACCCCGGCCTCACGGGCCGTGGTCTCGAACTGGCGCACCTGGCGCTGGGTGCGTTCCCACAGATCGTCAACGTTGGGGGTGGAGAAGGTGGTGCGCAGCCGTCCCAGCAGTTGCAGCAAGGGGGCGGCGGCGATCATCAGGGGAGTGAGGCCGAACTGGATGGTTTCCGCCCCCGCCGGGACGGAGGCGGCGACCGGAGCAGGGGGGGCCATGTCGAAGGCCGAGCGTTGTTGTGGCGGCGGCTGCTGCGCCGCGGCCTGGGGTGGCGGGGCTCGCCGTCCCCCTGGCGCGGGCCGGATGACCGTGCGGTCGGAATCGTCTGGTTCGCCGAAAGGATTGTCGCTCATCCGCGGATCGCCCACAGTTCAAGCCGGAGATTGGGAAAGTCGCCCGCCACGTGAATGGCGAAAGCGCCTGAGTTCTGCATTTCCTTCCAGTGCGCGCTGCCCCGGTCGAGTTCGAAATACGTGGCTCCGGCGTAGAACGGCAGTTGCCGCGGCGCCACTGGCAGCGGCCTGATGTCGATGCCGGGCAGAGCCACGTTGACGAGTTGCGCGATGTGCTCCACCGCGCCGATCTTGACCTGTTGCGGCAGGAACTGGCGCAGCCGCTCGGCGGGCATGTCGCATTGCACGGTCAGCACGAAATTCGACGAGCGCAGGATCGTGCGGTCGGTGATCTGGCCGACGCGCACGCCATGGCGGCGTTCCACCAGCGGGATCGGCACGGCGGTTTGTTCCAGCACCGCCGACAGGGCGCGGCGCAGATCGGCCACCACGGGGGCGAAGCTGCGTTGCAGATCGTCGTGCCGGTAGGCTGGATAAGAGTTCGGACGCCGGGTTTCGAGGAAGGTGGAGAACTCCCCTGCCATTTGCACGAAGGCAGTGTACAGCGTCTCCGGATGCAGCAGCGCCGCGTCAGCCCAGTGGGCGACGACGGTTTGCCAGCCGTTGATGGATTGCAGCAGGAGGAAATCGGCGACCTGCGCCACGCCCGCCTGGCCGGGGGCGGTCATGCGGGCGGCCAGCGCCTCGCCGCGCTGGTGCAGCATGCCGGCGAATTCCGCGATCAGGCCCGCCAGCGGCGGGGTGGCGGCGCAGAACAGGGCGGGAGGTATCCAGCGGTCGTCCAGCATGATGCGCCGGTCGGAGGTGACTTCGGTGACGCGGGCGAGGCCGATGCACTGATAGCCCGCGCGTTCCTCGGTCTCCAGCATGTAGCGCAGGCGGGGACGGGCGACACGCACCTCCGCCGGGGTGGGGGAGGCGGACTGGGTGTCGTAAGCCTCGAATTCCCGCGCGCCATAGCGTCCCTCGGTGCCCTCGCCCGAGACCTCGACGCCGCCCGCCTGGCGGATCGGCAGGGCCAGGTAGACGAGGGCGTTGCGGGCGCTGTCGGGCATGTCGAGGGGCACCGGATGATCGGCTTCCCCCGGCAGGCTGAACGGGCTGCCATCCTCGAACACGCCGGCGGCGGAGGACAGGGCGAAGCGGCCGGTCCCCAGCAGGTCGCGGTCCAGCGCGTAATCGACCATGCCCCAGGGATGCGGACGCAGGGCACGGGTCACGCCCCGGAGCATCGCCTCCGTCCAGCGATCCTGCTGCTGGAAATGCTGGGTCCGGAGGAACATCCCTTCCCACCAGACGACGCGGTTGGACCAACTCATGGATCGTTCTGCCTCCTGACCGGTTTCGCCGGCGCCGCGCATGATCGCGCACGGTCAGACTGAACACCAGTGTTTTCCCGTTCCCCAGTGTCATACCAACCGGCTTAAAGGCTGACCGCCGCCCTTTCCCGTCATCCTCCGGCCTGGCGGGGATGACGGCATGGGTCAATATTCAAGCAGGTTGGTATTATCCCGTTCCGATGTTTCCCGTTCCGGTATTATCCCGTCCGGCGTTTCCCGTTATCGTCCGGTCATGCCGAACTGTTCCCTTTCGCGCGGCGAGGTCAACCCCCTGGCCGGCTTCGAATGTTCCGGCCCTGGATGTTCCGGCGCCAGACATTCTGGCGCCGGTCAGCGCATCAGGGCGTTTTCTTTGGGATCAGTCCGGCCGCGTCCTCCATGGCGCCCGCCGCCTTGGCCGCGGCGGCGTTGGCTTTTTCCCAGGCTTCCTTGGCGGCGGCCGGCAGACCCTCCGGCGCTTCCAGCACGATGTCGGGACGTTCGGTCCGCAACGTCAGCGCCAGCTTGCCGACCGTGACCGACATCTTGGTCTGGCCATTGGCGTTGGCCGGTTGCGTCATCCGCCAGCGCGCGCGGTCGATGTCGCGGTACATCACCGCGACCCCGATCGCCGACACCATCGGCTTGAGGCTGATCGTCACCTTGCGGATTTCCCCTGGCGCGATCAGAAACTCCTGCGATCCCTGCGATTCGGCGCCAAGCGTCGCCACCTCGCGGTCCTTCAGCGCGAACACGTCAGTTTGCTCGAATTTCGCGGTGCCCGAAAGCTGATAGATCCGCACCGCGACCGGGGAGGCGCGGCCGCCCGCGTCGGGGTTCTGGCCGGCGCCGCCGGTGATCGTCAGGTTCAGCACCGGCGGCGGTTTGGGCGGCGGCGGCGGTGGCCCGCCGCACCCGGCGAGGATGAGAAGTCCGGAAAGCGTCAGTGCCCCGGAAAAGCTTGGTGTCAGACGGCGATTCATCGTTTGTCCCTCGTTGACAACTCATCCAGGGCGCGTTCATAGGCCAGCGCGAAGGCCTTGCCGAACACGCTGTCGAAATTATCGGTCAGGGCCTGGACGGTGGCCGCGTGACGGGTCTCGAACGTGTCCCAGGCGCGGGCCTTGCGTTGCGCGGCCAGCAGCGCCATGCCGCCTTGTTCCGTTGTGGCACGGATCTTGTCCGGGCTCAACTCCTCCATCATCGCGCGCACCGCGACCTGCATCGCCTTCGTCACCGCGATCTCGTGCATCTGGATGTCGTGCAACGAGTCCGTGATCGCCGCCGCTGGGCTCATGTCGGTGCGCCGCCCCACGCCCAAAAGGGCGATCAGCGCGTCGTCGTCATTGGCGGAGAATTTCAGCGGGTTGGCCCGCGCGCTCATCATCGTTTGCTCGATGCGGAATTCCCGCTTGATCGTGGCGCGGGCGATCAGCACCGAGCGCAGGCCGGAGATCACGGCG
>JAYVCG010000497.1:0-2682 GCA_043750075.1 Acetobacteraceae bacterium
GCCCGCCCCGGACTTCTACTGGCCGTACGGCAAGGTCCAGATCTTCGGCGCCAACCTGAGCCCCTCCGTCCAGCCGGTGATCGCCTTCGTGAACGGCAAAGCGTGCGGCGCGGCCGAGGTCCGCGTCGCGCCCCAGGCGGACGGCACGCCGATCGGCGACGTTGGACGCACGGTGTACGTCATCAATGTGCTGGCCGATGGGACGGCCATTGGCCAACGCCCAGGTTGCGGCCGTGCGGGCGACCCGGTGATGCTCTACTTTCCGAAGACCGGCATCGCCCTTCAGCAGCCGCTGTTCAAACAGGGCGGGCAGCGGGTGGACACGGACATCGGCATCCGGACGATCTACCGCCTGCAAGCGCCGTTGATGGCTGCCGACGGCGCGAACTAGGGATCGCGGTCCCGGTGGACGTGCCTGGTGAAGGGCTCGATTTGGCAAGGACTCAGGACTCAGAACTCGTCCCCGCGGGGCCGTCTCCCGATCGAGGTCGGCCACGCCGAGGGTGACGATGCTGATTCGCTGGTCCATGGGTGTCCCTTTCGTTGGCAGGCGCGCCGGGTGCGATTCCGCGGGTTGAGTGGGCCATGAGCACCGCCGAAGTTGGGTTCCTACCGGTCGCCGAGGTCGAACTCCTGCTGGGCGGCGGTGGCCAGCGCGTGGCGATCAACGCCCATGGCGCGCAGGGCGCGCGCCGCCGTGCCGTGTTCCTGCTGGGCAACCGCCGCCACTATGTGTGCGCCGACGAGGCGAGAGGGCTTCTTCGCCTTGGCGAGCGCCACGGCCGCGCGGAAGGCGGCGTCCGCCGACGCGGTGGCGCGAAAGAGGCGCCTGTTCGCGACCACGCCCTTGCTGGCTGGCACGTCGAGAAGTTCGTCGCTGACCGGCCCGATCCCAATGACGCGAAGCGCGTCGACGTACTGCGCGGCGATGGCCGGGCGCAGCCCGGCCGGGTCGATGCCGATGCGCTCGAACGCACGTCTCGCCGAGCCTTCGGAAAAGGCGAGTGCCGAGAGCAGCAGGTGCTCGGCGCCGGGGATGGACTCGCCCGCCGCCTGGGCCTCGGCTTCGGCGCCAGTGAACAACCTGTTGATGGTGCGGATCTCTCGTATGGGGTTGCCGAGCTTCACGGTTTCTCCTTGCGTGGCTGATCAGTCGCGCCGGTGGGCATGGCGCTTGTGGGCTGCTTGCCGTGTGACGCCCAGCGCCTCGGCGACTTGTTGCCAGGTCCATCCCTCACGGATAGCGCGCGCAACGGCGGCGCGTTCCAGCTGCTCCGCGAGGCGACGAAGGGCGACGGCCGCCGCGAGCGCCTCCGCCGGGTCTGCCGGTGAAGGGATCTCGTTGAAGCTTGTCACCTGTCAACCATAGTTGACGATGAGAGTGTTCGTCAACTATGGTTGACGAAGTGCTTCGGGAGCGCAACTTCCCACTCCTTGACAGCCAAACCCACGAGGTGATGACGAGTGCTGCCGGAAAGTCCCGCGAGTTCAAAGAAGACGTTCAAACGGCTCCGGCCGCCCCTACAGGCGAGGGCGGGCGCGAGGATGGCGGTCGGAGCCACGTCGCTTGTCCTGGCCTTGTGCATCCTCATCGCCGGCTGCGGCGGCGATGGAGAGAAAACGGCGCGAATCGACACGACCGGGGGCGCTCAGTCAGTCAGCCTGACGCCCGACGCGGTCGGAGCGTCCGTGCGGTCGTTCGCCGCCAGGGCCAGCTACGGGATCTTCGAGGTCACCGGCGGCAGCTGCCGCGAGCTAAGTGGTCTCAACAGCGGTGCGGTCATTCCCCTGGCGTCGGCGTTCAAGCTGTGGATCCTGGACGCTCTCGCGCGTGAGGTCGCCGCCGGGCGGGCGGGTTGGGCTGAGACCTTCCCCGTCCAAGACAGACTTCGCAGCGATCCCAGCGGGGAGGTCTACGCCCTCCCGGCGGGAAAGCGGCTCAGCTTGCGCCGGTACGCCGAGCTGATGATCTCCATCTCCGACAACACGGCGACCGACCACCTGCTCGCACGGCTCGGGCGCGAGACTGTGGAAGCCGTTTTCCCCGCAATCGGAGTCTCCACCGCGGCCCGCAATATCCCGCTCCTATCCACCGCCGACATGTCCCGCCTCAAGTTTGTCTCTCCCGAGACCGGGGAGCAGTACCTCGCGCTGGCTTCCACCGCGGAACGCCGGAGCTTCCTCGAGCGAACTGTCGCGGCCGTTCCCTTCCCCTGGCAGCCCGGGGGCGGCCCTATTTCGGACATCGATCTCGGTTCTCCCCGCCACATCGACGAACTCGAGTGGTTTGGCACCCCAGCCGACATGTGCCGGACGATGCACGATCTTGCCGTGCTTGCGAAGCAACCGGGCCTTGGCCCCGTCGCGGAGATCCTCTCGCTCGAGCCTGGACTCCCTCCCGACCTCGGCGCTCGATGGGCTGAGGTCCGCTTCAAGGGAGGGTCCGAACCCGGCGTCCTCACCTTCGTCTATTGGCTGGCGCGGCCCGACGGCCGGCAACGCGTCGTCGTGCTCTCGTGGAGCGACCCCGAACGGCTCCTCGACCAGAGCGCCGCCGGCGAATCGGCTTGGAGGGGCGTGCTCAACCTCGCGCGCTCCATCGAGTAGGGGACACCAGGAGGCCCAGCGCTGCCCTCAGGCCGCGACGTAATCAACAACCGTGACTGCCTCGGGGATCGGGGC
>JAYVCG010000498.1:0-10503 GCA_043750075.1 Acetobacteraceae bacterium
CATGTCGATGATCAGGAACGGCAGGAACAGCAGGAACCCCATCTCGAACGCGCGGCGCAGTTCGCCCACCATGAAGGCGGGCATGACGACGCGCCAGGAGGTCTCGTCTTTCTCCGCCTGCGCCAGGGACTGAAAGAAATGCAGATCGTCGGGGCGCAGAGTGCGCAGCATGAAGGCGCGGAACGGTTCGGCGGCGGCTTTGATGCCGTCGATCTCGCCGATGCGGTTTTCCATCATGGGCGCGATGCCGGCGGTCCAGGATTGCTCGAACACCGGCTGCATGACGAACCAGGTCAGGAACAGCGCCAGCCCGATCAGCACCGTGTTCGGCGGCGCTCCCTGCGCGCCCAGGGCGGTGCGGAGCAGGGAGAGGACCATGACGATGCGGGTGAAGGCCGTGGCCATGACCAGCAGGCTTGGCGCCAGCGACAGCACGGTGACGAGCGCCGTGATCTGCACCAGCCGCGACGTGGCGCCCGCCTGACCCGCCGCCCCCAGATCAATCGCGATCGACTGGGCTTGTGCGATGCCTGGCATGAAAGGAAGCAGCCACAGCAGGTGTTTCATGGCGCTTTTGGCCTGTCCAGCCAGCCGACGACGAGATCGGTTTCTCCGCCGGTCAGCAGCAGGACGGCGCGGTCGCCGTGCTCGATCAGATGCAGGCGGCGGCGGGTGTCGAGGACGATCGACTCCCGCACCACCAGCAGGCGTCCCGAAGTCATGGGCCGCGCCAGGGATGTGTGACGCAGCACGCGGCCCAGAAGCAGGATGAAGCCCAGAATTCCGGCGAGAATGACGGCGGAACTGAGCAGGGTGGTGAGGCTGTCAGCCATGCGTCACCTGGCCGTGTCCGCGTGCATGTGATGCCATGGCGTTTTCCATTTTGGAAGCGTTGTGGTGGCGGGCTCGTTTAACCCTTTACCGTCATCCTCCGGCTCGACTCACCGTCATCCTCCGGCTCGACCGGAGGATCGCAACCAGCACGGTGCCGCGATGGATCCCCCGGTCGAGCCGGGGGATGACGGGGAGAATTATCAAACGGGCCCATGACCTGGAAACGTGGTGCGCCGCTCCTTCCTGTATCATTGTATGTCCGCGCCATTCACGCCGGAAACGATGAACACATTCGCAGCATCCGTTTTAAGGGTTCGTTAACCTTTCTCCCTGATCCTCTCTCCATGAATCCCGTCTCGATGGATGTCTTCACCGCCGCCGAACGCCGTCTCGCCTGGACGAGCGAGCGTCAGGCGGTGCTTGCCCGCAACATCGCCAACGTGGACACGCCGGGGTTTCAGGCGATGGATGCGCGCGATTTCCGGCAGGCGCTGGCGGGATCGACAGGCGTGCAACCGGCGCGAACCATGGTGAACCATCTGGCGGGAACCATCGATCCGGGCCTGGCGAACCGGCCCTCGCGACAGATCGCGGCGCGGACGGCGGACAAGAATGAGGTGCGCATGGAGGATCAGTTGATGAAGGTCGCCGACACCGAAACCATCCATTCGACCGTGACGGCGATTTACAAGAAATACATGACGATGTTCGGCATCGCCCTTGGTAAGTCCGCGTGACATGGCGGCTGATCTCACCACTTCGTTGCATGTCTCCGCCAGCGGCATGGACGTGCAGAGTTCCCGCATCAGGATCATCGCCGAGAACCTCGCCAACCAGAACACCACCGGGCCAAATCCGGGGGCGGAGGCGTACCGGCGGCGGACGATTTCGTTTCAGAACAGAATGGACCGCGCGCTTGGCGTGGAAACGGTGCGCGTCCGCAAGGTCGATCGCGACAAAAGCGAGCAGCCGTTGCGCCACGAGCCCGGCAATCCCGCCGCCAACAAGGACGGTTATGTGAAAACCCCCAATGTGAACAGCTTCATCGAACTGATGGACATGCGCGACGCCGAGCACGCCTACAGCGCCAACCTCAATGTCGCTTCGACCACGCGCTCCATGCTGAACCGCACGATCGATTTGCTGAAATGATCGACCCGCTCGCCGCCATCGCGACGATGCGGATCACCCCCGCGGCGGGTGTGTCCTCCGCCATGCCGGCCGCGGGCGCCGGGGGCAAGGATTTCGGCGCGATGTTGCGATCCGCGATCGGTACAGCGGTTGGCATTGGCCACGAGGCTGAAACGCAGTCGATGAAGGCCATCACCGGTGGCGGCAACGTGACCGAGGTGGCGACCGCCTTGTCCCGCGCCGAACTGACCCTGCAAACCGCCACCGCGGTGCGCGACCGGATGTTGCAGGCCTATCAGGAAATCATGCGCACCCAGATCTGATCCGGATCAAACCGGGTGGAAAAAATCCATGAATGAAGCGGATGTCGCCGAACTGATGCGGGTGACCTGCATGGTCATCCTCACTGTATCCGGTCCCCTGCTGGCCGTGGCCCTCATCGTGGGTCTGGCGGTCGCCGTGTTGCAGGCGGTGACGCAGATCAACGAGGCGACGCTGGTGTTCATCCCCAAGGTACTGGGCATTGGCGCCGTACTGCTGTTCATGGGCGCCTCGATGTATGGGTCGCTGGCCGATTTCACCCGGCTGCTGATCGACCGCATGATCGCGTCCGGCGGATCGTGACCGATCTGACGGAGCTGATCCTCGGTCAGGCCTTCGCCCTGTTGCTGGTACTCGCCAGGGTGAGCGCGACCTTCGCGCTGCTGCCCGGCTTCGGTGAAACCAGCGTCCCCCCCATGCTGAAAACCGGCCTCGCCTTGGGTCTGACCCTGCTGCTGCTGCCCGCGGTCGAGCCGCTGCTGCCGCCCAGACCGGACAGCGAAATGGCGCTTGGCCTGATGATCGCGGCGGAGATCATGAACGGGCTCTGGTTCGGCTGGCTGGCGCGCGTGCTGACCAGCAGCCTGCCCGCCGCGGGGCAGTTCATCGCCGATTTCGCCGGGCTGTCGAACGTGTTGCAACCGTCGCAGGAATTTGGCGGCCAGACCACCGTGGTCGCGCGGCTGTTCGAGGTCGCGGTGCCCGCCCTGATCCTGTCATCGGGTCTGTATACCATACCGTTATCGGCCCTCGCCGGGTTCTACCGGCTGGTGCCGCCGGGCGCCGCGCTCTGGTCCGCCGACAGTGCTTCGCTGACCGTCGCCGCGGTGGCGGAGAGTTTCACCCTCGCGCTGCGGCTGGCCTCGCCTTTCGTGCTGGCGGCGATTGCCTGGAACACCGCGATTGGTCTGATCGCCCGTCTGGTGCCCAAACTGCAAATCTATTTCGTGGCGATGCCCGGTCAGATCGGGCTGTTCCTGGTGCTTCTGGGCTGGATCGCGGCGCCCATCATCCTCGCCTGGACGGAAGCGATGCGCGTGAGCTTCGGTTCCCTGCCAGGCGCGGGCTGAGCACGCATGGCAGGGGAAAGCGGCGACCCGGAAGACCGCACGGAAGCCCCCACCGCGCGGCGGCGGCAAAAAGCCCAGGAGGATGGGCAGATGCCGGTGTCGCGGGAAGTGGTGCTGCTGGCCGGCCTCGCCGCCATGACTCTGACCTTCATGGTGTTCGATAACCGGATCGGCCGCGGCTTCACGCGTGCTTTGTCCATCCTCCTCAGCCAGCCCGATCTCTCGCCCGCGGAACCGATGGCGTTGTTCCGGGAAATCGTTTTCACCTTTCTCACCACGGTCGCGCCTTTCGCCCTTCCCATCGCTCTGGGAGCCGCCGTGGCGACCTTGGCGCAAACACGGCTCGGGTTACGCAAGCAGGCACTGAAACCCGATTTCGGGCGGCTGTCCCCAGCCAAGGGGCTCAAACGGATGTTCGGCGCCGAGAGCCTGATGGACACCGCGAAATCCCTGGCGAAACTGGCCATCATCGGCGCGGCGATGGTCCAGATCCTGCTGGGGGAATTACCCAGGCTGATGGCCTTGCCAGCGGCGCCGCTGACGGTGTTGCCGGAGATTCTGACGCGCATCGCGACCCGGCTGCTGATCGCGGTCCTGCTGGCGCAGACCATCATCGCGGGCGCCGATTATTTCTGGGTCTGGCGGCAGCACCAGGGCACGCTGCGCATGAGCCGCACCGACATTCGCGACGAGCAAAAGGAGACCGACGGCGACCCCGCCATCAAAGCCCGCATCCGCCGTATTCGCATGCGCCGTGCCCGCCAGCGCATGCTCGCCGCCGTGCCCGCCGCGACGGTGGTGGTGACGAATCCGACGCACTACGCGGTGGCGCTGAGCTATGATAGTGAGAAAAGCCACGTCCCCACACTGGTCGCCAAGGGTGTTGATTCAATGGCCGCCCGCATCCGGGAAACCGCCGCCGCGCACGGGATCCCCATCATCGCCAACCCTCCTCTCGCCCGCACCCTTCACCAGCTTCCCCTGGGCGCGGCGATCCCGCCGGAGCTATACAAGGCCGTGGCCGAACTGATCGCTCATGTCTGGCGGCTCAGCGGGCGAGGCCGGTGATGAAACGCCCGGACGCGGCGCGGGAACTGGCGCATGATTTCAACAACCTGCTGACCGCCATCATCGGCGCGGCCGACGCGGTGCTGGCGCGATCCCCGGTCGATCCCGAAACCCGCGCCGATGTGGAAAGCATCCGGGAGGGCGCCCGCCGTGGCGCTGCCCTGGTGCGCGGAGACGTTTCCGCTCCCCCCATCGTCGCGGTGAACGAATGCGTGCGCGCGATGGCCCGGTTGCTAAGGCATGCGCTGGCCCGTGATGCCGCGCCAACAAAGTTGGACGCGGCGGTATTGGGCGATGTCACGCTGGTCTTTCAGCTTGAGGAACCCGGCGGTCAGATCCGTATCGATCCGTCGCGCCTGGATCGCGTGCTGCTGAACCTCGTGATCAACGCGCGTCACGCGATGCCAAAAGGCGGGACGGTGACGGTGCGGACGGCCACCCAGGTTCTGCCTGAGGCGAAACCAAGGGTGCCGGATACCATTCCGCCCGGTGCTTACGCCGTCATCAGCGTCGCCGATACCGGCGGCGGTATTCCGGACGGGCAATTGGAGAGAATTTTCGCGCCCGGATACACCACGCGGCGGCGCTCCGGCGGAACCGGTCTGGGTCTTTCATCGGTCCACGCGATGGTGCGTCAGGCCGGGGGCTTCCTGTCCGCCGAAAGTCTGGAAGGACATGGCGCGCGGTTTGACATTCATTTGCCGCGTCATGAGGTCATGCCAACGCCCCCTTTGCCAATGCCCTCTCTGCCAACTCCCCCTCTGCCAACTCCCCCTCTGGCAATGCCCCCCTTGCCAGCCCCCCCCCCAACGGCGGACCTCGATGCCGCACCGCGGCCCGCGTCCCCATCGCGCACCGTTTTGCTGGTGGAGGACGATCCGCTCGTGCGCCGCGTCACGGAGCGCGTGTTGCAACGCGCGGGATGGACCGTGCTGTGCGCCGATTCAGCCGAGACAGCACTGGTTTTGCTGGAAGGGGCGGTATGCGATCTGATGGTTTCGGATGTGGCGATGCCAGGGATGGATGGTGTGGCGCTCGCGCGGGCGGTGCGGGTGGCCCGGCCAGGCCTGCCGATCATCCTGACGTCGGGTTACGAGGAAACAAGGACTGACGCAGGCATCATGTTTCTGACGAAGCCATACGATCAGGAGGCTTTACTGGCGGCCATGGCCGTCGCGAACGCGGCCACGCGGCCGGAGGAAGGAAGGGACACCTTCCCTCACCTGTCCGGCCAGTCCAGTTCCGGTAGCCGCACCAGGGGAACCTGACGCACCGACAAGGTGCGGAACTGCAGGGCCAGCGGCACCTCGACCTCTTCCGGCTGGCCCTCGGCGGAGGGGTTGGCCAGCAAGGACAGCACCGCCTTGGCCGCCGTCGCGGCGGAACGGCTCAGCACCGCGTTCGCCGCCAGGGCGTCCAGCGCCGCGCCATAGCCGGCGATCTTGCCGGTGCCCGCGCCCATGGGTTGCAGGTCCTCATCCAGCGCGAGGGTCGCGGTGGCATCGACCCGCGCCGGTCCCCAGGTGATCGCCAGACGATGCAGTTCCAATGAGCCACCGCCGTCCCGCCATGCGGTCGCCCGCGCCGCGAGCCCAGGGCCGGGGGGAAGCGGCCCGTTCAACACCCCCTCCACCGCCGCGTCGCTGATTACCGATCCAAGGCCCCAATGGACGCCATCCGGCAACGATATCGGACGGGCGGCGGCGGAGAACGTGACCGCTGCCTGATCACGTCCCGCATCGGGTTTCAGGCCGGCGCGCAGGTTCAACCGTCCCACGCTGATCAGTCCCAGTCCGGGCAGCGTCACGGTGAGAGAGCCGGCGTCGATATCCACCGTACTGGGCGGCGCGTTCAGTTCCAGTGTGAAGCGCAGCTGCAAATGGCCAGCCGAAACCGGGACGGGCGGTCCATCGTTGAACCGGACGGGACGCAACCCAAGAGGCATGATCTCCAGCACATCGGGCCGTGTCAGCCTGACCCGCAGCAGCACCGCCTCACTGCCTCCGGTCAGTCCAAAGACGCCTGAACCAGAGCCCAGACCGGAAAGCGTCACGTCCTGGATGCGTAACGTGGCCGCGATGGGCCAGCCTCCCGTGGTGAGGGCGCCGTACCGCACGTCCCAGCCCTCGGTCCGGGCGAGAGCGATCCAGGCAGCGAACCCCTCATGGAGTTGACTGACCGCCGCACGCCAGTACACAAAATCCCCGGCGAGCAGCAGGACCGGCAACACGGCCAGGGCCATCCATTTTTCGCGCCGCATCTCGCCTCACGCCGACCAAACGCATCATTCGAACTCATGGCGGGGCTGCCAGGCGCTGAACCGGAAGACGCGCCACCTTTTCACCCGTCATGGTGCCGCGGCAGATCCTCTCCCCAGAGCCTGGGATCAAGGAAAAAGCGGCGAGCCGTCCTCGACCAAGGCCGGTGGAGCACCCTGACCACATTCTATCAGTCCACCGCCGCATCGCCAAACATGGGTTTGGAACAGACCCGCGATGAGCGTTATCCCCACTCCGCGAAAAGACGGGAAGCGCATGAAAACACCTGTTTTTTCAATAGATTAAGATAATTCTACTGCTTGGTATCCCCGCCGCCCCGCTCCCCGTTCACAGAGTTATCCACAATTCTGTCCGGGTCGAACATGGCCCGCAGCGCCTCCAGCAGCGCGTCGCGTCCGATGGTGGCGGCGATCGGCGGATGAATTGTGATGCGGATCGTCCCTGGGATTTTGCGAAACGCCCGTCTGCCCCAGAAACGGCCTGAATCCGTCATCACCGGGACAACCGGCAGACCGGTGCGCGCGGCCAGCGCGGCGGCTCCTGGTTGCAAGGGCGGATGCTCATGCGGCTCGACGCGGGTGCCTTCCGGGAAGATGACGATCTGGCGGCCTTCCGCCTTCGCGCGGTCGCCGTCACGCAGAAGGGATCGCATCGCCATGCCGCCCGCCGCGCGATCGACGGAAATCATGCCCGCCATCAGGATCAGCCGCCCGAACACCGGCAACGCGGTCAGTTCCCGTTTGACGACGAAACAAGGTTTCGGTAACAGAACGAGCCAGGCGAGGATATCGAACGCCGATTCATGGCGGGAGGCGATCAGCACCGGACCAGGCGGCAAGTGCTCCCGGCCGGAGACCTCCATCCGGATGCCGCAAATAAGTCGCGCCGCGGCCATCTCCACCCTGGCCCAGAATTGCACGAACGCCAGCATCCTGCCGGGCGCCACGAAGCTGAGCACCGTGGCCGGAACACTCAGCAGGAACGTGCTGGTGAACAGAAACAGGTTGAACAACGCGGATCGCAACACTGTCATCCCGCACGCTCCATGTCCGCGGCATTGTGCACGAAGGGCAGCAGAGTGATGCCGGTCACCGCCGCCAGATATTTGTGATATTCGCCGATCACCCGGCGCGTCATGCCGCCATGGCTCAATTCGCTCAGGCTGAACCGGCCCACGGGGTAGGGATGCGCCGTCACGCCCGGCATCGCCCGCCGCAATTCGAGCATCGCGCGCGGCATATGGAACCATGCGGTGACCACCAGCAGCGAAGCGATCCGCCGCTCCCGTGCCCAGACCCTGGTTTCGAGCGCGTTGCCGCGGGTGGAATGGGCGGCGCGGCCCAGTACGATGTGATCGGCCAGCGGCGCGGCATTGATCCCCGCGCGTTGCGCCAAGGTGGCGAGATCGGTCTTCTCGCCGGTGCCAGAGACCAGCAACTGGCTGGCGGTGCCGTTGGTCAGCAATTGTAACGCGGCCTCGACACGGCCTGGTCCGCCGGTCAGGGCGACGATGCCATCGACGTGCCCCACCGTGAGACCCTCCCGCGCGGCGAGCGACAGAAACCATCCCAGCCCCATGGCCCAGGCGGCGGCTGCGATGCCCACGGTCATCGACAACCGGCGCAGGGTCCGCCCCTGTTTTCGCCGGCCGGTCATGCCGGTCACGACATTGCGCCGATCAAGAGAATGCGCCGGTCACGACAACCGGCGCAGCCATTGCCGCATCGTCACCTGGGCCGTCAGAAACCCGACCAGCGCCGCCGCCACCGGCAGCACCACCGGCAGGAACCACAGCCCCGGCGGCAGCATGGCCAGCGCGTCGGCGGCTCCGGTGGCGGGGGCGCCCCCCCCGGACAGCGGCAGCGCGAATGTCGCCAGCATGAACAGCACGGGCAGCGCGAACACCCCGCCGATCGCGCCGCCAATCGAGGCCAGGGTCGCCGCGCGCATGGCGAAGCGTTGCGCGATGTAGCCGTCCGTCGCGCCAAGCTGATGGACGATCATCACCGCGTCCCGCCGCGCCGCCAGACCCGAGCGGGTGGCGACGGCGATCACCGCCGCCGTCACCAGCGTGACGATCAGCAGCACGAGGCCGGAACAGAGTTGCAGGCTGCGCGCCAGGGCGCCCAGACGGCCGGCCCAGGCGGCGTGATCTTCCAGGATCGTGCCGGGCGCCCGTTCGGCCAGTTCCGCCGAGAGTTTGCTCAGATCGACCGCGATGTTGCTCAGATGCACCGAGACGACGGCGGGGACGGAGACCGCGAGATCCTTCATGTCGGTGCCCAGCCAGGGACGCAGCAGGGTGTTCAACTGGTCGTCCGACAGAGGTTTGGCCGATTCGACGCCGGGTGTCGCGGTCAGGAGTTTCACCACCGCGGCCAGCCGCGTGCCCGAGTCCGCCGCGTCGGGCTCGGCGGGCCTGGGCACCTGCACGGTCAGCGTGGCGCTCGCCCCGCTTTCCCAGTGCCGGGTCAGCGACGCCGCGCCGGTCCATCCCGCCAGCGCGAGCGCGGCCAGGAACGCCATCGCCGCCACCAGGAATGGCACCATCCGGTCCGCCAGCGCGCGGCGCAGGCCCAGTTCGTCGAATCGCACGGGACGGAAGGAAATCAACGCCATTCGGAATCCGTTTCCATGCCGTCTCAACCGGCTTCCATCAGGCTGCCCTGGGACAGCCGCAGCGCCACGCCGGGATACCGTTCGACCAGAGCGTCGTTATGCGTGGCGATGATCACCGTCGAGCCCAGCCGGTTCAGTTCGCGCAGCAGATGGATCACCCGTTCGGACTGGAGCGTGTCGAGGCCCGCGGTCGGCTCATCGGCCAGCAACAGCCGGGGGCGGCTGATCACGGCGCGGGCGATGGCGACCCGCTGGCGCTCGCCGCTCGAGAGGTCATCGGGCATGGAGACGAGTTTCGCGGTCAGGCCCATCCAGCGCAGCATCTCCATGACATCGGCGCGGACCTGACCCTCGGGCCGTCCGGCGAGGCGCAGCGGCAGGGCCACGTTGTCGAACGCCGACAGATGCGGCAGCAGGCGGAAATCCTGGAAGATCACCCCGATCTGGCGGCGCAGACGCGGCATCACGGCGCGTTTCACCGAGCCCGAGGTGGCGCCAAGCACGATCACCTCCCCCCGTGTCGGGCGGAGCGACAGGTTCATCAGCCGCAGCAGCGTGGTTTTGCCGGAGCCCGAGGCGCCCAGAAGCCAGCGGAACGCACCGTCCGAAAGATCGAAATTGACATCGCGCAGCACGTCCAGGGCGGCGCTGTGCGCGCCGGTGGCGTGGTAGCTCATGCTGACGGACTCGAATCGCACCATTCCGGCGAACCCCCATTGCCATCCGTCATGCCATGGACCGGGCCCCAGGGGGAGATGGGGCGAGGAGGTTGTCGAGCAGTGCCTCGATTTCCGCCTCGTCGCGCCAGGCGAGGCGGACGCCGATCACCTGGACGGAGGCCCGCATCGCGGCGGGCAGGCGCACCGCGTCCTTCGGCGTCGTGACCAGGATCGCGTTCTGGGCATGGGCCTGCTCCGTCAACCGGGCGAGGTCGGCGGCGGTGAAGGCGTGATGATCGGGGAACGCCGAGCGGTCCACGAGCACGGCGCCCGCGCGGTCGAGGGCGGAGAAGAACTTGTCCGGGATGGCGATGCCCGCGAACGCCAGCACGCGCTGGCCCCTCAGCGCCGCGATTTCCTCCCCCTGGGCCAGGGTGGCGTGGAGCACCGGCAGGGCCGCGGGGAGCTGCGCGCGGGCATCGCTGGTGTCGTCGCCGATCAGCACCGCCGCGCGGCAGCGGG
>JAYVCG010000499.1:0-4252 GCA_043750075.1 Acetobacteraceae bacterium
CATGCCCGATCGCTCGCACGCGGCGACCTATGTGGCCATCGGGCATTTCCTGCGGCTGGTGGAAACCACGGACACGCTTGACGGCGGTGTTCTGAATACCAGGTTGCGGCGGGAACCACCGTATTTTTTTGGGGCCAGCGGGCGCTTCCGGGCCGACGGGCGGCTGGTGCTGGAAATGGGATTGTACCGTGTGAAACCACTCGATCAGGCCGTCACGCCGTGGGACTATTATCAGCCGGTTCGTGACGTGCCGGCCCAGGAGGCGTTTCGTTTGATGGGGCGGAGCAAATGCCCCGTGTAGGGCGGACGTGTTCCGTTTGGACAATCATGCCCCGGCTGGGACAAACGATTCCCGCGCGAACGATTTCTGGAAAAACAATTCCTGGACAAACATGGCCGTCTGAGCGTTGATCCGCGGAATCCACGATGACAGGAAAACCACCATGTCCGATGACGCCTCCAGGAGCGGCCGGACCGTACCGGGCGGCACGACCCCGGCACGGGAAGATTACGCCCTCACCACACGCGGCGTGATGGTCACGGTGCGCTCTTTTTTTCTCACCGATCAATCGAATCCGGACGAGAACCGTTTCGTTTGGGCATACCGGGTGCGGATCGAGAACCAGGGTTCCGAAACAGTGCGCCTGCTGGAACGCACCTGGAGCATCACCGACGCGCGCGGCCGGACACAGCACGTGCATGGACCGGGCGTCATCGGGGAGCAGCCTGTGCTAAGCCCAGGACAATCGTTTGAATATACGTCGGGGACGCCGCTCGATACGCCGTCGGGCTTCATGACCGGCGCCTATCACATGGTCGTGCCGGCCTCGGGGGAGACCTTCGATGTCGCCATTCCCGCCTTCAGCCTGGACAGTCCCCACCAAAGCGGTAGGATTCACTGACCGGGCCTCCCGCCTGGACATGCAGGTCAGGAAGGATGGTTCCCGGTGAACAACGATAAAGGCGCGGCGTCTGGCGGCGCTCCCCTGACGCCGAAGCCCTCCCGCGCGGAAGCCGAGGCGGCGGTGCGCACATTGTTACGATGGGCCGGGGACGATCCTGACCGCGAGGGATTGCTGGACACGCCGGGCCGGGTGACGCGCGGCTATCAGGAATGGTTCTCCGGCTACAGCACCGATCCCGTCTCCATGCTGGAACGCACGTTCGAGGAAACCGACGGCTACGACGAGATTGTCCTGCTGCGCGACATCCGCCTGGAAAGCACCTGCGAGCATCACATGGCGCCGATCATCGGCCGGGTGCATGTCGGCTATTTGCCGGACCGGCGCGTGGTGGGGATCAGCAAGCTCGCGCGCGTGGTCGAGGCGTATGGGCGCAGGCTGCAAATCCAGGAGAAGCTGACCGCGCAGATCGCCAACACCATCCAGGACGTGCTGCGGCCGCGCGGTGTCGCGGTGGTGATCGAGGCGGCGCATCAGTGCATGACCACCCGCGGCGTTCACAAACCCGGTGTCACCATGGTCACCAGCCGCATGCTGGGGGCGTTCCGCGACGATCCCTCCACACGGCGGGAGTTGCTGGCGATGATCAACAACCGCGGGTCGCGGATCATGACCGAATGATCAGGACCGCGATGGCGGCGGCGGGGGAGGCGGTGGCGGCAACGGCAGGGTCGATGACGGCGGGGTTGATGACGGCTCGGGCCGTTTTGGTTCAGGTTGTTTCACTTCGGGCGATTTCGTCTCGACGAGCCAGCCGCGCAGTTCGCGTTTGATCTGGTATTCCAGCTCGACATTCATCTCATCCATCAGGGATTTCAGCATGTCGTACAGCGCCGCGCGCTGATCCGGGATACCGGTCTTCGCCGCGGTGGCGCGGGCTTCCACGAAACCGGTTCTGGACTCCTCCGCGTCGCGCAGGTCCAGCCGCACCGCCAGGGTGCCGTTCAGGGTGTCGCCGCGGCGGGTGATGGACGCGGTCTGAATCTGGAACGTCCCCAGCCCGCCCTTGCCCGCCGGTTTCAGCCTGTCACGCGCCATCGCGAACAACGTGTCCACCACGTTGACCGGGGCGAACGGGCTGACCTCCGCCCCCCCCGTGGGGGGCACGAATCCCTCGCCCATGGCCAGGCGCTGGATATTCAGAGGGAGCGGGGGAAGATATCCGTATCGCAATGGGGGAAAACTCCCCCTGGACGGACGCGGCGGTTCGGGATCGCCACCGCAGGCGGCGAGCAGAACGGGTGACAGCACCATGGCGCGGCGGGTCAAAAGGGCCATCGCCGATCAGGCTCCGGGGTCCGGTTCGCCGGTCTTGCTCCGCACGCAGTCGCGCGGGAAGCGGAAAGCATGGTTGCAGAATTCACAGGTCATGACGATGCCGCCATCCACGGCCATGTGATCGAGATCGGCTCCGGAAAACCCTTCCAGGATGCCGGACAGGCGCGCGCGCGAACACCGGCAGCCGAAGGACAGGGCACGCCCCAGATCCGCCGCCACGCCTTCCGCGTGGAACAGACGATACAGCAATCGTTCCGGGTCGAGATCGTCATCCAGCAGTTCGCCGTCCGTCAGCGTGGCGGCCAGCGCCGTGGCGGTCAGCCATTCTTCTTCCTGCGCCGCCTCGCTCAGCGTGGGATCGATGCCACCGGCGCCGGCGATTTTTTCCATCACGAAAGCGGCGGCCCGCCAGCCCTCCGCCGTGTGGCCGCAGGCGAGACGCACGAGGCAGCGCAATTGCTCGCTGGTGTCGAAGTAATGCAGCGCCATCGCGGCGAGCGAGTCGCCCGCGATCGTGACGATGCCCTGGTGGCGTTCCCCGCCCGTGCCGGGATCGACGGTGAAGGCGAGGAACCCTTTCCCCAGCAGCGCCCCGGCCGCGGGCGCCGGATCGGCGGTGAGCAGCGCCTGAAGCCGTTCCTCATCGGTCTGCGCGTAGCCGCGCAATGCCCCGGTGTCGGTGCAGTCGGCCAACAGCAATTTCACCGGCCCATCGCCCTTGGCCTGGATGCTGAACGAGCCCTGGAACTTCAACGCCGTGGACAAGGCCGCGGCCAAAGCCAGAGCCTGACCCACCAGCGCCGTGACCACGGGAGGGTGGTCGTGCCGGACCAGCAACGCGTCGGCGAGCGGGCCAAGCCGCACGAGACGGCCCCGCACCGGGCGGCCTGGCAGGAAGAACGGCGTGACGCCGCGTGGGATGACGAGATCGGGCACCGGGGGGCGCCCGCCGTCAAGGAAAGCGGGAGTGTCGGACATGAAGGCAGGATAGGCGGGGCGCCGGATTTCGGCTACTCTCCCCCTTCCGGGAAGAAGGAGGCTGTCCATGACCCAGCAAACCAAAGGCCGTATCCGCCACGTCGCCCTCAGTGTCGAGAACCCGTGGGAAACCGCCGAGTTCTACAAGGACGCGGTGGGGTTGCAGGAAGTGAGCGAACTCGACGGTCCGCTCGCCGAGGGCGTGTTCCTGACAGATGGCGTGGTGAACCTCGCGATCCTGAAGTTCAAGACCGATGAGGCAGCCCAGGGCACGGGCAAGGATTTCGTCGGTATCCATCACATCGGCTTTTGGGTCGATGACGTGGTGGAGCAAGGCAAGATCGCGCGCAACACCGGCGCCACCTGGATCATGGGCGATCCGGACAATCCCGACGGGTACGAAGTCAAACACACCGACCTCTCCGGCATCATCTTCGATATCGCCGCTCATGGCTGGGCCGGTTCGCAGAAAGACCCTGGACAGCCGGACAACATTGTCCACCCGAACCCGCACCGCCGTCTGGCGAAGTTCGATGAACGCCGCGCCGCCGCCCGCGCGAAGATCGAGTCGTTGAAAGTGAAAGTGCCCCAGGCGGCGGAATAAGCATCGCATCGCCCCACCGCCCATGCATGGGCGGTGGGATCTGAGTGGATGAAAAAGGACCGTCACGTCACGAGCGGCCGTCAGCGGCGTGATGAAAAGATCCTCGTCCGCCTGTCCGGCCATCCAGGTGACGAGGGAGGCAGAAGGCCTTGGTTTCGTGACGTCACTGATGATGCTGGCATCGAGCAGGGAAAGTGCTACCTTGAGACAGACAGTCTGGGTCTCGGCAGGATGGATGTTGAAGTGAGGAGCACAGTCCCGCTCGCGGTCTGATGGCGGTGATGGCCAAGAAAAATGGGGAAAACCTCTCCAATACCCACGATGATAACTCGAGAGTGCTACCTTGAGATAGACAGTCTGGCTCTGGGTAAAAATTCAGATGGCCGGAGTGCCGGTATTGGTATTGGAGGGGATATGCCCATTTTTCTTG
>JAYVCG010000500.1:0-4513 GCA_043750075.1 Acetobacteraceae bacterium
ATCAGTGCCGTGGAGCGCGCGGGGCTGCGTGAATTACGGGAAGGCCAGAAGTTGGACTTCGAACTCGTGTCCGACCGTAAAAGCGGCAAGATGTCCGCGGACAACCTCAAAGTTCACCCCTGATCGCGGCCTCGGCGATGTCGGTGCTCCCAAGCTCCGGCATCCCGAGCCCCGTGGTGCCTTGATCGTGCGCCGGCCGGACGGCGGATGCGCGACAGCATGAAACATCCTGGAAATTTTCAGGATTTTTCGTGAAACGCGCTGACTGTAGCAATCGTATGGGAGAGAATGATGGCCAAGGGACAAAACCGCGGCAATCGAGAGCCCAAAAAGCCAAAAGCCACGAAGACGGTCATTGCCTCCACGGCATCGCTGCTCTCGCCCAAGGGCATGGCGGTTCAGCCGGTGCTTCCCAAAAAGAAAGGCTGATTCTGATATGAGTCAGGCGGCGCGCGGTATAACCGCTCACGCTGCCTTGCCGCATGTGGATCGCGATGAACTCCGGGAACGGAGTGACGGAGCCATTTCGTCTCCGGTGATATACAACTCCTTTGAAATTTCACGGTCAGCCGGATCGCGGTTTCCCCGCTTCCGCTGAAAAACCGATGGCATTGTCCTGAAATCAGGTTTTTCCTGTTTCCCTCCTGTCGGCCGCCTCGGACGTGACCTCAGCCGAAATTCTGGCCAGAACGCTTTCCAGTCCAGTACCGGAGGTGGTGTTCAGTTCGGCGGCCGCGCGGCGCAACGCTTCCCGGCGCAACAAACGGCTGGTCGCGGCAGTGAAAGCGCTCTCAGCCAAATCCGGATCATTCATGAGAGTTTTCCTTCGCCGCTCACGTCGATCGAAAGATCGAAGCGGGCGTGAAAATCACTGTACACCATCTGCTCGTGATAATCCGAAAAATCGCACATGAGGCCATGCCCCGGCCCTTGTCCTGAATGTCCCCCTGAACATCCCCGTTCTTCCCGCTTCATCACCGTCAAAAAATATGTCTCTCCCCCGTGATGAAGGCGAGAACGGTGCCGCACCACCTTTAGGTCACACCGCCTCTTGCAACGCCTCCCCCGCTGCTTCGCCGCGTCCTGTGCCGCCTGACTGGCACCCGCCGCCGCCAGGGTATATCCGTGGCGGCGGGCGAGCGCGTAGAGCCGGTTGAGCCGTGCCTCACCGTTCCGCCCTTGATCCCCCGGCTCTGGCCAGGCCCATTGGGTGGCGGGATGCGAGTCGAAATCCGGGCGGATGATGAGGCCGAGCATGGCGTAACGCGCAATATCGTGCTCCGTCCTCATGCCAGTGGCCGGAGCGAGCGCGCGACCGATCAGCGCCCGGAGGGCGTTCCGGTCGGCATGGGCGAAACAGGCGGGAAATTCTTCCCGCAGGAATGCCATCACCTGGCGTTCCATGCCATCCACGGAGAAGGCCATCATCTGGTCAGGATGTATGAATAACATGAGACAAATACCATATTAAGAGACGGGTTGGCATTACCATCGCCCGCTCCGGTCCTTCAACGAAATCTGTCTCGCTTGCGCCTCTCGCGCGATGGTGGTTTGACAGGCGGACCCGGCACGGGCCGGGATCGTCAGGGAGGCGCGTGATGTTGTTTTATGATTCGATAGGGCCCAATCCGAAAGTGGTGCGGATGTTCATGGCGGAACGGGGCATCAGCGGCATTCCCACCGAGACCATTGATCTGCGCGGCGGGGAGAACCGCAAGGAACCGTTCCTGTCCAGGAATCCCTCCGGTCAATGTCCGGCGCTGGCGCTGGACAATGGCGCCGTCATTTCCGAGATCACCGCGATCTGCGAATATCTCGATGAGACCGGGCCCGCTGGCATGACCCTGATCGGCAAGACGGCGGAAGAACGGGCGGAGACCCGCATGTGGTCCCGCCGCATCGACCTGAACATCCTGGAGCCTATGGCGAACGGGTTCCGTTACGCCGAGGGTTTGAAACTGTTCGAGAACCGTATCCATTGCATTCCGGCCGCCGCCGCCGATCTGAAAATCGTCGCGCAGAAGGGACTGGCCTGGCTCGACGGGTTGATCGCGGGACGGCAGTTCATTTGCGGCGACCGGTTGACGATGGCGGATATCCTGCTTTTCGTGTTCCTGGATTTCTTCGCCGGCATTAAACAGCCCCTGAACGAGGACAACAAGAACATCCTGGCCTGGTATGGCAGGATGAAAGCCAGGCCCAGTGCGGCGGCCTGATTTGCGTATGCGATGGCCGCTGTGTGGCGGCCATCGCGAATGATCCCTGTCATGCGATTGACAGCATGGGACCGCGACGGCCCATGATGAATGACCTGTGACGAATGACGTTGCGTGCGCGGCTGTTTTGTTTCATGATATGATGATGTTTTCCCGATACCGCATGCCGGTGGCTATTCCGTTGGGGTAAACATCGTCGCTTTCGCCAGGGAGCAGGCGCGGCTGCGTAAATCTTATTCGGTCATTGGGTCTCTGATGGCCGTGGACTCGATCATGTGCCGCATCGCCGGGCCCAGAACGGCGGGGTTTCATTGTTCTCAGTTGGTGCTGGAGGCTTACCGGCGGGGTGGTTTGCCGCTCACCACGACGCCGTCCAGTTGCATGACGCCGGACAATCTGGTGGAGATCGCTTCTCATCGCCTGACTTATGTGGGGCATTTGAAGGGAAGTTTCAGCCTGTTCCCGGTGTTTTCCCCCTGACGGCATGGGCGGAGTGCCGCGTCATTCTTCCCTCGTGACGAGCGCGAGACGGTCGTACCACGCGGTTTGCATCGCGGGCGTGGCATGGGCGTTGGCGGGACTGGGGTTGGGCACGACGAACAACCTGGTCTGGCCGATGCGCACCGGCTGCGATCCCAGTTCCGGTTTCGCGGCGGCGGGGTCGAGCACACGTAAGAAAGGACGATAACCCATCATTCCGTGGAAACAGGCGATGCGTGGCTGGAACGTTTCCAGCTTTGTCACCAGATCGCGCGCGCCGGCGGCGAATTCCTCCGGACTGAGTTCGTCCGCGCGCGCGGTTGGCCGCTTCACCACATCGGTGAAGCCGATCCCATGATCCAGTAACGACGTGTCGTGTTCCGGTCCCAGTGTTTCAACGCCCAGGGCGCGGCGGGCGGGTTCGCTGAGCATCGAGCGGGAGAAGCATGGCCAGAACCGATTGGTTGTGCGTGCGAAATAATGGCCGCGCGCCGTGGAGAACAACGAGGGATTGATCCCGATGAACAGCAGATCGAGCCCGCCGCGCGACAGATCGGGCAGAGTCACGCGCGGCGGGTCCGGGTCAGCTCAGCGGGGTTTGCTGGCGGCGTCGATCTGGGCGATGGCGGCGGCGTCCAGTTTTATCTCAGCCGATTTCAACAGTTCCGCCAACTGGTCGAGGCTGGTGGCGCTCGCGATCGGCGCCGTCACGCCGGGACGCGCGATCAGCCAGGCCATGGCGATTTGCACGGGTTTGGCATTGTAACGTTTCGCCACGTCATCCAGTGCCGCGACCACGCCGAAACCGTACTCGTTCAGGTATTTTTCCACCCGCGGTCCGCGCGTGCGGCCTTCCATGTCGGCCTTTGAACGGTATTTTCCGGTCAGGAAGCCGCTGGCGATTGAATAATATCCGATGACGCCGACTTTCTCCTTCAGGCACAAAGCTTCCAGCGCGCCCTCGAACTCAGCGCGTTCCACGAGGCTGTATTGCGGTTGCAGGCTCTGATACCGCGGCAATCCCTTCTCCGTGCTGATCTTCAGCGATTCGCCCAATCGGGCGGCGGAGAAGTTGGAGGCGCCGATTTCACGCACCTTGCCCTGTTTGATCAGGTCGGCATAGGCGGACAGGGTTTCCTCGATCGGGGTTTCCGGGTCGTCGCGATGCGACTGGTACAGGTCGATGTAATCAGTTTGCAAACGGCGCAACGAATCCTCGACCGCCCGCATCATGTATTTCCGGGACAGGCCCTTCTTGCCTGGCGCCATTTCAATCCCGAGCTTGGTGGCGATGATCACCTTGGCGCGGTTGCCGCGCGCCTTCAGCCAGTTGCCGATGATGATTTCGGACTCGCCGCCCTGGTTGCCGGGATGCCAGCGCGAATACACATCCGCTGAGTCGATGAAATTGAACCCGGCGGCGGTGAACGCATCCAGCAACTGGAACGACATCGCCTGATCGGCGGTCCAGCCGAAGACATTGCCGCCGAAGGTGATCGGATAAACATGCAAGGGGGATTGGCCAAGCTGGCGCTTTTCCATGGGTATCTCCTGTGGTGGTCAATGAAAAACGGGGTGTCGCCACCCCGTTTTGCCGTGCGCGAAGCAGATCAGGGCTTCGCCCCAAACCCCACCAGGGGCGCCGCCCCTGGACCCCGCCAGGAGCACAGCCCCTGGACCCATCTTTATTTCGCCCGTACCAGGCGGCCTGGTGTGGCCCCCGTGTAGGTGCCGCTCTCGAAGGTCGGCACGCCGGAAACGAACGTGTGTTTGTAGCCATCGACGCGTTGCAGCAGGCGGCGTCCGTTCATCGGCAG
>JAYVCG010000501.1:0-2701 GCA_043750075.1 Acetobacteraceae bacterium
GGGGTTGTAGCGCCGGATGGCCGTGAAGTTGTTGAACACCATGAACGTTTCGGTGCCCGGCCCATCGGGGGCGAGCACCGCGGCCGGGGTATCGCCGGAGGCAGCCCAGCGGCCGGCGGCGGGGGTAACGCCCTGGCGTGCCCAATCGGCCAGGGGGCGTTTGACGTCGCGGCCGGAGGCGGCGAAGCCGGGCGGCACCGCGACGGGCTGGCCCCAGCTTTCGCCCGCCCGCCAGCCTGACACCGCGAGGTAATTGGCGATCGAGCCCAGTACGTCGGCTTTGCTGTCCCAGATGTCGCGTTTGCCGTCGCCGTCGAAATCGACCGCGAGGCGCACGTAGCTGGTGGGCATGAACTGTGGCTGGCCCATCGCGCCCGCGTAGGAGCCGGTCATGCGCGCGGGGGTGATGTCGCCGTTGTTGAGGATTTTCAGCGCGGCCATCAGTTCGGCGCGGAAGAAGCGCGCGCGCCGGCCTTCCCAGGCCAGCGTCGCCAGGGATTCGATCACGTTATAGGTGCCGGTATCGACGCCGAAGCTCGATTCGAGGCCCCAGATGCCCATGATGACCGAGGCGGCCACCTTGTACCGCGCCTCCACCTGGCCGATCAGCGGGCGGTACTGGGCCGCGGCGGCGCGGCCGCTGGCGATGCGTTTATCGGAGATCACCAGGGCGCGGTAGCGGGCCCAGGTCATGGTGAATTCGGCTTGTTTGCGGTCGCGGTCGATGACTTTCTGGTTGGGTGTCACGCCCGCGAAGGCGGCGTCGAGCACGTCGCGGCGGATGCCCGCGGCGCTGGCCTCGGCGTAGACGCCCGCGACGAAGGCGCGGAAGTCACCGGCGGCCTGGGTTGGGCGGGCCAGCGGGAGGGCCAGGGGGAGAGCCAGGGGGAGAGCCAGGGCGGCGGGGAGCAGGGTGCGGCGCGTGAGCATGCGCGGCTTCCTGCCACGTTCTGGCGAGTCCAGGCAATTGGCCTCGCCAGGGCTTTTGCCTGAAACCCGCCCCACGGCCGCCTGGGAGGCTCCGCCCTCCTGGAACCCATCCCTTGAGGCGCCAGGGGATGAGGTCCTGGGTCACAAACCCGCTTGACCTCCACCACCAACGGATTAGGCACCTACAGACAGCAGCAACGAAGCGAATCGCATGATCGGCCGCCTGCTCATGACCCTGGCGATCAGCACCGGCGCCGCCGCGGCCGGCGCGCGCGCGCAGAACGCGCCGGTCGCCGGCTACATCAGCGCGATCGACGGGCACACGGCCGAATGCACCATCCTGCGCGGGAAAAAAACTCTCCCGGCACGGTACTGGGCCGATCTGCTGACCGGGGATCAGCTCAACGCCAAGGGCGGCTGCCGGATCGAAATCATGCCGCGCGACGGCCCCAGACGCTGGACGGTAATGCCCAGTAACTCGCCCACGGTGATGACGGACCGGGCGCGGCGCGGCACGATGCTGCCCAAAGCGGTGGAAACCATCGGCGTTCTGTTGAACCAGTGGAACGACGAACTCCAGCCGCCACTGGAACCGCCGCCAGCGCCGAAAAAACCGCCCGCCAAAGGGAAAGGCCGCAAGCCGGCCGTGGAACCCGTGGTGGTGAAAAAACCACCGCCGCCACCGCCCCTGGCGCTGCCCTTGCTGGCCGGGCCGGTGCGCCAGCGCCTGGTGGCAACGCCCAGACGTTTCAACCTCGCCTGGACCGGCGGCAAACCACCCTTCACCGTCATCTTGCAAGGCCCTGGGCAAGAGCCGGGCGCCGCCCCGCCCCTGCTGTATGAAATCGGCGAGGAACGGGTGGTGTCGTCCATGATCGCCCCCCGGCCCGGCGCGCATGAGGTGCGTGTCACCGATGCCACCGGCGCCACGGTGCGCGGCAGCTTCGAGGCGGTGGAAACCCCGCCCGCCATCGAGATGCACGATCTGGGCGCCCTCCCCCCTGGCATCGCGCGGGTGCTGTCAGCCGCGCGGCTGGCGGGCCAGGAAGGCGGAGCGTGGCGGCTGGAAGCCCATGCGCGGCTGGCCGATGAGGGCCGGGACAATTACGCCGCCGCCCTCATGGCCGGACGGCTGCTCGCCGGGAAGGACCTGCCGGACCCTGGCATGCCGGGGGGAGTGCCAGGGGGAACTGTGTCAGGGGGAACAGTGCCAGGGGGAGCAGTGCCAGGGGGAGCACCAGGAAGCTCACCGGGGAGCGTGCCAGGGGGAACACCAGGGGGAAGCCCGCCGGGGGGCATATCGGGGAACACCAGGCCGGGGGGACCATCGGGAGGTCTGGCCGGGCGTCCGCCGGGAGGCAGCCTGTCGGGACCGCCATCGGACAGCGCGCCTATTGCAGCATCTTCGGCGCGGGATGCAGGGGTACGATGATGGCGCTGACCGCCTCGGCGGTGTCGTCGAAGGCATCGGGACCGGGCACCAGAAACGCCTCCAGCCCGAGCGAGCGGAACAAAGCCGGGTCCATTTTGGCGGCGGGATGGGTTTGCCGCTCCCGCAGCATGGCTTGCATCTCCGCGGCCAGTTTGGTCAGTTCCCGCGCGCCGCGCGGGATTTTCCGGGCCAGCGCGGGCGTGAGGTTTGGGCGCGCGGCGTCGCGATGCGCGTCCTCCGCCACCAGACGCAGCACCACGCATTGCACCGCCAGCATCGCCTCCACCGAGTCGCGCGGGTTGAACGCCAGCACTTCCGCCAGTTGCGCCTCGAACCGGG
>JAYVCG010000502.1:0-3169 GCA_043750075.1 Acetobacteraceae bacterium
GGAAATCGTCCAGCGAGGACGCGGAGAATGGAACCATGCTCCAGGAGATGTTCTTCCATCCCCACTCTCGCAAGAGGCTATCTTAGTGCCTATGGGGCAGCGCCCCGGCCTTGCTTCCTTCAAGGAATTGCTCTGGCTACCCCCAACACTCCTCCCCCTCTGGCAATCCCCCGCCTTGGCTGTCATCTTCCGGCCACTGCGTGGGAGGAAGATACGTGCTGAGCATGAAAGGCAAGGTGGCGATCGTCACCGGCGCCGGATCGGTCGGGCCCGGCTGGGGCAACGGCAAGGCGACCGCGACATTGCTCGCGCGTCAGGGCGCGGAGCTGTTCCTGGTCGATATCAACCAGGACGCCGTCCGCGAAACCCAGGCGATCATCGAGAAGGAAGGCGGCACCGCCCATGTCCATCATTGCGACATGATGGTGGCGGCGGATGTCCAGGAAATGGTCCAGGCCTGCGTCACCCGTTTCAAACGCCTCGACATCCTGGTGAACAACGTCGGCGGCTCGGCCCCCGGCGACCCCGTCACGATGGCCGAGGATGTCTGGGACCGGCAGATCGACTTCAATCTCAAGACCGCCTTTCTGGGCTGCAAATACGCGATCCCGGTGATGCTGGAGCAAGGCAAGGGCGCGATCGTCAACATCGCCTCGGTCGCCGGGATGCGCAACGATTTCCTCAGCGGGCGGTCGCATGTCGGCTACAGCGCGTCCAAGGCGGGCGTGATCCAGTTGTCGAAATCGGTCGCCGGGACGTATGCGAAGAAGAACATCCGGGTGAACACCGTCGTGCCTGGCCTGATGCACACGCCGCTGGTGGAATTCCGCCTCGCCCGTTCCGTGGGCGGCAACGACACCCAGAAACTGATCGACGCCCGCGACGCCGCCGTGCCCATGGGGCACATGGGCGATGCCTGGGACGTGGCGCATGCCGTGCTGTTCCTGGCCTCGGATGAGGCGAAGTTCATCACCGGCACCGAAATCGTCGTCGATGGTGGCAGCACCGCGGCGATGCCCTGACAGACTGAACCAAAGGAAATCTTCATGACCGACAAACGCTTTCCGGAACTCTCGCCGGAGACGATGACCGACGAACAACGCCAGGTCGCCGAAGCCATCCAGGCGGGCCCGCGCGGCGCCGGTTTGCGCGGACCGTTCAACGCGCTGATGCGCAGCCCGCAACTGTGCGATCTGGTGCAGCGTGTCGGCGCCTATGTGCGCTTCGGCAGTTGCATCCCCGCCGCGCTGAACGAGCTGGCGATCTGCATGGCGGGCCGCAAATGGGGCGCGCAGTATGAATTTTACGCCCATCGCAAACTGGGCATCGACGCCGGTTTGAACCCGGCGATCCTGGACTCGGTCGCCAATGGCCGCCGGCCGGACAACATGTCCTCTGACGAAACGATCGTCTATGAGTTCGTGATGTCCCTGCTCGGCACCGGCCATGTGCCGGACCCGCGCTATCAGGCCGTGATGGACCGGTTCGGCGAGCGTGGCGTGATGGATCTGGTCGGCGCGGTGGGGTATTACAGTCTCGTGTCGATGGTGCTGAACGTGGCCCAGGTGCCGCTGCCGGAAGGGGTTGAGGCGCCGTTGAAGCCTTTGTGATGGTCATGCCTCTCCCCCGGCGATGAACCGGGGGAGAGGCAGGTCGTTTCAGGACATCACGCTTCCACCGGACGCCGGGCGGCGGCGGTTCCATTCACTTCCAGATACCGGCCGATCCGCGCGGCGATATCCTCCCGCCAGGGCGGCGCGATGATCTGCGCGCCCACCGGCATGGATCCCACACCCGCCACCGGGACCGCCACCACCGGCAACCCAATGAACGAGATCGGTTGCGTGAAAATCCCAAGATTGGGCCGCACCGGCAGTTCCACCCCATCCAGCGTGAACGTCTTCTGACCCAGAGAGGGCGCGGCGCAGGGGGTGATGGGCGCGATGATCGCGTCCACGTCCTCGAACAGCTGGAGCATCGCGTCCCGGTACCAGCGGCGAAACTTCTGCGCCTGGATCAGCATTGGCGTTGGCATCATGGCGCCCGCGATCAGCCGGTCCCGTACCTCCGGGTCGAAATCCGCCGGACGCGCGCGCAGGCGGGCCATGTGGAGGGCGGCGCCCTCGGCGGCGGTGGTCGGCACGCCCGCGACATCAATGTTGTCCTTGATGGCGACGGTCAGCCCCCAGAGCGGGCGCCCGCGTGGCCCCTCGGCTTCCAGGATCTGGGGGCGCGCCATGATTCCGGCGTCAGAAAGGCGGGTGATCCAGATCGCCGCGTCACCGGTTGCCCGGTCAGCTTCCAGAGCAGCTTTGGCGGCGGCGATGGGACCGTTGTTCATGCCGTGCTCCCGCCGCTGGCAATGGCGCGTGTGGTGTTGACCCGCATCACCCAGGGGAGCGCGGCATTCTCAGAACGGCATACGCGGACATTGATCCTCATGTCCTTGCCGCGCATGCAATCGGAGTGCCAGGAACAGGATGTTCAGGCGATTGTCCTGACATTCTGAGCCGCCGCTCTTGCATCCCCGTCAGACCGGGCGCACGGTCCCTCCAAACAATTCCCTCATGAGGAGAGTCCAATGGCAGACCATGATCTGGTCATTCGCGGCGGCACCGTCATCGACGGCACGGGCCGCGCGCCCGTCATGGCCGATGTGGCGATCAAGGACGGCAAAATCTCCCAGGTGGGCGTGGTGTCCGGCACGGGCGCCGAGGAAATCGACGCGAAAGGCAAGATCGTCACCCCCGGCTTCGTCGATATTCATACCCATTACGACGCCCAGGCGGTGTGGGATCAGCATTTGGCGCCGAGTGCGTGGCATGGCGTCACCACCGTCGTCATGGGCAATTGCGGCGTCGGCTTCGCGCCCTGCAAACCCGCCGACCGCGAAAAACTGATCGAGCTGATGGAAGGCGTCGAGGACATTCCCGGCGCCGTCATGCACGAGGGCCTGACCTGGGAATGGGAATCGTTCAGCGAATACCTTTCCGCCCTGGAACGCAAACAGCGCGATGTCGATGTCTGCGCGCTGCTGCCGCACGCCGCCGTGCGGGTGTTCGTGATGGGCGAGCGGGCGATCAACCTGGAAAACGCCAATCAGGCCGATATCGCCCAGATGCGGGAGATCGCGCATGAGGCGATGAAGGCGGGCGCGTTCGGGTTCTCG
>JAYVCG010000503.1:0-7111 GCA_043750075.1 Acetobacteraceae bacterium
CATTCGAGAGGGTCAGCGGACCAGAGGAACCGGGAAGTCTGAAAACAAACGGCGCCTCCCCCGCCGCCGCGCAGCGGCATTCCTTCGCCAGGGAAGCGCGCGGACGCATGGGACCGGACTCCCTCAGGCCCTCTGGTTCTCTGGCCCTCATGATGAATCCTTTCTCGCGTTTCCCCCCATCGGAACCTGGCCAGGGGAGGGCGGAAGCAGCCGCGGCCATCGTGCGTTTTTCTCCGCGCCGTGCCGCCGGAAAGAACGCGAGCTTCACCACAGAGACACAGAGACACAGAGCTACTCCCTTGGATTCAGCAGATATCTCCTGGAAGTCAGGAAGGAATCTCCGTGTCCCTGTGTCTACCATGTAAATGGAAGCGGTCGTTCGCTCAAAACCGTGGAAAACCGCCATTTTCTCCCCATGGGGGTGCGGCCCGCGCGGCTGCTGGCGAACTCTGTGGTGAAGCTTTCGCGTACCGCGATGCAAAACCAGCATCGAGTCATGCGCGTGCCGGTCATGACGCGGACCACTCCGGTTCTCTGGGGGCACGCATGAACGAAATTCCCCCCTTTCTCTCCCCTCGCGCCGAGGCTGAGGCCAGCCAGCGCGCCGCGTCCAACCCCGCGATTTCCGCGTTCGTCGCCGCCTCCGCCGGTTCGGGCAAGACCCGGCTGCTGACCGACCGGCTGCTGCGTCTGATGGCGGGCGGGGCGAAGCCGGAGCGCATTCTGTGCCTCACCTTCACCAAGGCAGCCGCCACGGAAATGGCGGTGCGGCTGCAACGCCGCCTCGGTGTCTGGGTGACGCTGGAGTCCTCCGCCCTGGAGGCGGATTTGCGGGCGCTGGCCATCGAACCGGATGAGACCGCGCTGCGCCGCGCCCGTTCCTTGTTCGCCGAGGTGCTGGATCTGCCGGGCGGCATGAGGATCGGCACCATTCACGGCTTCTGCCAGTCCTTGCTGCGCCGCTTCCCGCTGGAGGCCAGCCTGTCGCCGCATTTCCGGCTGCTCGATGATCGCGACGCCCAGGGGGCGATGACGGAGGCGCGGGAGACGTTGCTGGCGGCGGCGCGTGAGCACGAATTTTCCCCTGCTCTGGGGGCGCTGGCCGGGCTTGCCTCGCTGAACCGGTTCGGCGAGCTGGTGACGAAGTTGAAGGAAAGCCGGAACCTGTGGCGGCGGTGCCGTGTGCCCGGCCTGGACCTGATGGCGGCGCGGCGGCGGGTACTGGGCGTGACGGCGGCCGATCGTGCCGGTGTCATCGCGGACGCGGTGCTGTGGGACGAGGCCGTGGCGGTGCGCGACGCGGCGCGGGAAATCCAGGCCCAGGGCTCGCCGGCGGTGGGGCGCAAGGCGGCGGAGATGCTGGACTGGCTCAGCCTGCCCACCGCGACGCGCGGCGAACGCTGGGCGGACTGGCGGACACTGTTCCTCACCACGAAAGATGAGCCGCGCGCCGCGGATAAGTTGGTCAACGAACGTCTGGCCCGCACGCGGGGCGATCTGCTGACGGTGCTGCTGACGGAAGCCGAACGGGTGGTTGGCGTCGAGGATCAGGTCCGCGCGGTCGAGGTCGCCGCCGTGTCGGACGCCCTGGTGCAACTCGCCGGACCGCTGCTGGACCGCTACGAGGGCCGTAAGGAAGCGGGCAGCCTGCTGGAATTCGACGATCTGATCGGACGCAGCACCGACCTGCTGGTCGATCCCGGCGCCGCCTGGGTTTTGTATAAACTCGATGGCGGGCTCGATCATTTGCTGCTGGACGAGGTGCAGGACACCGCGCCGGAACAATGGGACATCGCGCACGGCCTGACGCAGGAGTTCTTCGCCGGTCAGGGCGCGCGCGACACGATCCGCACGGTGTTCGCCGTGGGGGATCGCAAGCAATCGATCTTCTCGTTCCAGGGCGCCGACGTGGACGGGTTCGAGAACGCCCGCGGCGCCCTGAGCACACGGGTCAGGGACGCCGGGCACACCTGGCTCGACGCCGGATTGCAGGTGTCGTTCCGTTCCACTTCCCCCGTGCTGGCGCTGGTGGACGCGGTGTTCGCCCACCCCGACGCCGCCGCCGGGGTGGTGGCGCACGGCGAGACCCTGGTGCATCGCGCCGATCGCCACGGTCACGCGGGCCGGGTCGAACTCTGGCCGCTGGCCGATCCGCCCGCGGAGGCCGCGCACGCCCCCCAGCCCTGGATGGCGCCGGAGCGCAACCAGAGCATGACCTCGGCGCGGCGGCTGCTGGCGGAGGAACTCGCCGAATGGATCAGGGACCAGACCGATGGCACGGTCCTGCTGGAGAGCAAGGGACGCCCGCTGCGTCCGGGCGATGTGATGATCCTGGTCCGCCGCCGCGACGCCTTCGGACGCGCGCTGGTGCGGGCGTTGAAGGCGCTTGGCGTGCCGGTCGCGGGCCTCGACCGCATGGTGCTCACCGAGCAGCCCGCCGTGCAGGACCTGATGGCGCTTGGCGACGCGCTGCTGCTGCCGCAGGACGATCTGACCTTCGCCTGCGTGCTGACCAGCCCGCTTGGCGGCCTGAACGACGACGATCTGATGGCGCTGGCGATCGGGCGGACGCAGCCATTGTGGGAAGTCCTGCGCGCGCGTCACCTGGAAAAACCCGCGTGGACGAAAGCCTGGACGTTCTTCAACGCCCTGCTGTCCCGCGCCGATCACGTCTCCCCGTACTCCCTTTTCGCCGAAGCCCTTGGCGCACTGGGCGGACGCGCCCGCCTGCTGGCGCGGCTGGGGGCGGAGGCGGCGGAGCCGGTGGACGAACTGCTGAACGCCGCGCTCAATCACGCCAGGCTGTATCCGCCCTCGTTGCAGGGGTTCCTGCACTGGCTGCGCCGCTCTGGCGCGGAGGTGAAGCGTGAGGCGGAAGCCGCGGGCGATCAGGTCCGCATCCTGACCGTGCATGGCGCCAAGGGGTTGCAGGCGCCGCTGGTGATCCTGCCCGACACGACCGGCATGCCCAAGGACGATGACGAGTTGCTGTGGGCCGACGATCCCGAGACCGGCCATCCGGTGCCGATCTGGACCCCGCGCAAGGAGTTTCATTGCGTTGGCACCCGCCGCCTGCGTGACGAGGCGCGGCGGCGGCGGCGGGAAGAATACAACCGTCTGCTGTATGTCGCCCTGACCCGCGCCGAGGACCGGCTGATCGTGTGTGGCTGGAAACCGGGCAAAACGCTCGACGAGGCGTGCTGGTACAAGCTGATCGCGCGGGGTTTCGCCCGCCTGGTGGAAACGGAGGACGGCGAGGCCGCTCATCACGCCTCGCCCCAGACCGCGCCGCCGGACCGGGAACACGCGCGCCACTCCCCCGCCGAGGCCGATGGGGTGCCCGCGTTTCTGGGAGTGCCCCCGCCGCCGGAGCCCGCGCGTCCTCTGCCGCTGGCGCCCAGCAGGCCGCTGGGGGTGGAACTGGGGGCGTTGCCGGCGAGCGTGTCGCCGCTGTCGCGCATGCGCGGCGGTGTCGATTGGTTCCTGCGCGGGCAGTTGATCCACATCCTGCTGCAACATTTGCCGCCGCTGCCGGAATCCGGACGGCACGTGGCGGCGCTGCGCTTTCTGGAACGGCCGTGCCATGGGCTGACCCCCGGCACGGCCGCCGGGATCGCCGAGGAAGTGTTGACCATCATGGCCCACCCCACGCTGGCCCCGCTGTTTGGGCCCGGCAGCCGCGCCGAGGTGCCGTTGACCGGCATCGTCGGCGATGTTGTCGTGAGCGGGCAGGTCGATCGCCTGATGGTGCTGCCCAGCCGGGTGCTGTTCGGCGATTTCAAGACCACGCACCGTCCGCCCGTTTCGATCCGGGCGACGCCGGTGGCGTATTTGCGGCAGATGGCCAGCTATCGCGCCGTGTTGCGGGGTATTTTTCCCCGTTTGCCGGTGGAGTGCGCGCTGATCTGGACGCGGGAGGCGCGGGTGGTGGTGATGCCGGACAGCCTGCTCGATCCGTATGAGCCTGGCCGCTGACCTTGACCGTCAGGGCGCCATGCCCTGCCCGGAGTTCCGCGATGGCAACGTCCCGGCGGGCCATGAGCAGTCGCGCGTGCTGAAGAATTGCCTGTCTTATCTTCCGGCCCGCGTGAAGACAGTTTCATCGCGGTCAGACACGGCGGGTTATCAGGAAGCACTGCTGCCATATCGCGGTGAGGGCAAAGACCCGCAAGGCGCGGCGCTTCCGGCTGACCGGTCTGCCGGGACGCGTGGTCAGCCACGCCCGCGAGTTGATCGTCCGCCTCAGCGCCAGAGCCGGGGTGCTGGCAAACTTCATCTCCGCCCGTCAGACCATCAGGGCACTGGCATGCGGACCGGCCGGATGACCCGTCAAACCCAACCCGGCGGGCAAAATGTCATATCGCGGGCCGCCCGTCAGGGCGTGAAGGCAACCCCCATGCGATATGGCCGCACAACATCGCGGCGAGACTCGTCATGCGCGCGGACCGGCAAATGGAGGTGACAATCAACCCGCGATCCTGATCATCCGCTGCCCGTCAGAATCACCCTGTTCAGCGGTTTGCTCGGGAATTGTGGATATCCGGTGACCTTGACCGCGCGGTCTCCCGCGACCACTTTCTTCCTCAACTTCCTGGAGCCTCCCATGAACACGAACACCAAACCCGTCACCGACCAAAGCTTCGCGGCCGATGTCATCGAAGCCAGCAAGACCGGCCCCGTCCTGGTCGATTTCTGGGCTGAGTGGTGCGGTCCCTGCAAAATGATCGGCCCGATGCTGGAGGAACTGGCGGGTGAGCTGAAGGACAAGCTGACGGTCGCCAAGGTCGATATCGACAGCAATCCGATGTCCCCGACCAACTACGCGGTGCGCGGCATTCCGACGCTGATCCTGTTCAAGGACGGCAAGCCCGCCGCGACCCAGGTGGGCGCGCTGCCCAAGGGCCAGTTGAAGGCGTGGATCAACGCGCAACTCTGAACCGGCGGCCACTGGCTGGAGAGCAACCGTGTCCTGACGCCGGGGCACGGTTTTTCTTTGCCTGTTGCTCAAAGCTGAAAAGCTAAAACGATATTTTCTTCTCACGCATGACGGTGTATGGCGGGCCAAGGAAAAAATTTACCCCAAACCGGATGGTTTCGCCCCATGGCCGCTGACAAGGAACTCGACCGCCTCGACCGGGAAATCCTCCGGCTGATCACCGTGGATGCCTCGTTGTCCCTGGCGGAGATCGCGGTCAGGGTCGGGCTCACGCCCACGCCGTGCTGGAAACGCATCCGGCGCATGGAGCAGGAGGGGATCATTCTCCGCCGTATCGCGGTGCTCGATCCGGCGAAGGTGGGGTTGCCGGTGTCGGTGTTCGTGGCGATCGAGACGGCGGACCATTCCAGCGACTGGCTCGCCCGGTTCGCGCGGATGATCGCGGAAACCCCGGAAATCGTCGATGCGTGGCGGATGTCGGGGGATGTCGATTATCTGTTGCATGTCGTGGTGGCGGACATCGCGTCGTACGACATGTTTTACCGCAAACTCATCGCCGCGGTGAATCTGCGCAACGTCAGCAGCCGCTTCAGCATGGAGCGCATGAAGGCCGCCGCGCTGCCGATCTGAGGCGGCGCGTGCTGGTGCTTCGGCACGGCGCATCCCTGAAAAAGATTTCCCGCGGAGGATGAAGCGGGAAGGGCATGTGCCGCCCTGTCTGAAGAAGCGCCCGAGGATGAACACGACCGCGTTCACAACTCTTTGAAATTTCTCATGATCTTAGGTTTTCCTTAAACTTCCTCGGTTTCAATGGCCCCGGTTTTGAACACAGGAGAGGCCATCGTGACGGTCAGTCGCCTTATCAATCGTAACGTCGTCGCCAAGCGTGGCCGTACCAGCATGCGGCTCGAACCCGAGCTATGGGAGGCTTTGCTGGAGATTTGCGACCGGGAGGGCCAGGACATGAGCGCCCTGGTGCGCAAGGTCGAGCAGAACGGCCATGCCGGTGGGCGCACCAGCGCGGTGCGTGTTTTCATCATGTCGTATTTCCGTGACGCGGCGACCGAGGCCGGTCATGCCGGTCTTGGTCATGGAACGCTTTCCCGCGCCCGGATGATGGAAGCCACCCGGACGGCGGCCTGAGTAAGGGCGGCCTGAGAGACGCCAGGGGATCAGTCCGCGGCGGCTTCCGACTGAACGGCTTCCCGTTGGGCGTCTTCCCCCTTGTGCAGATGCGGCCAGCGCCGTTTCACCAGCGGGCCGGTGTCGGCGTAGGCGAGGCAGGTGTTGATGATCTTTGGCGCGCCGCCCATTTTCTCGGTGATGCGGGCATCCACCTTGTCGCTGCCAGGCGTCTCACCGGCGCCTTCGGCCTTCATTTCCTGGCGTACCTTGGCCGGGTTGATGGTCTGGAACGCGGTGGTCGCCATTTGCTGCAACAATTCCCGCAGATGGGTGCAGCCGACGGCCCCGCCGACGCGGTGATTGGCGTCGCGCAGGAAGCCCGCCTTGATCCGCAGGCCGACGAGGCGGGAGAAATTCGGCGCCGCGGTGGGGCACAGGGCGTAGGGTGTCTTGTCGCTCACCGCCTCGACCGCGACGATTTCCATCGTGCCGTCGATGGTCAGCCGTAGCCACATGTCGTGGACCGGCTCTCCGGCGGCGATGTAGCCACGATCGTAATTGGTCTGGCCGAAGGATTTCGTGTCCGTCAGATGCGCTTCCAGGTCGTACAGTCCGTCGGCACGGCGATAGCCGTTGATGTCGATCGCGCGTCTGTGGATGGCTTCACGCGATTGAGGGGAGGTCAACGGCATCCGGGGCTCCTTCATATTGCACCGCACCATGACGTTACGCGGCAGGGGGAGGCAATGCAACGTCATTCCGGGAATATCTGCCGCGCTTCAGGCGTCTTCGCTGTGTTCCGCGTTCCGGACGCCGCTCTGGTCCAACCAGCGGCGAAGGTATAAAGAAGAGACGTTGAGGGACCGGGGATTGCTTCCGGTCAATTCCGTAATGGACCGTGGTTTCCCTTTGTCTGACCCCTTTACCAGGGTTCGTTCCCCGTTTCTCCTTCCCCCGCCTCCTGCCGCGAAAAGGCGCCCGCCCATGAACGCTTTTCACGCCCACTGCCAGAAAGTCCTGGACGACATCCGGGCCCAGGGGCGGTATCGC
>JAYVCG010000504.1:0-2722 GCA_043750075.1 Acetobacteraceae bacterium
CCGCGGGCAAGGGCTGCATCAATGGCTGGCTGGCGATCCCATCCGGCTTCTCGGCCGAGGTCATGGCCGGTTGCGGCTGGGACAGCGTGACCGTGGACATGCAGCACGGCGTGCAGGACTACCAATCCATGGTGCAGTGCTTCCAGGCGATGGACAAGCATCCGATCACGCCGCTGGTGCGCGTGCCGTGGAATGAGCCGGGCATCATCGGCAAGGCGCTCGACGGCGGCGCCTGGGGCATCATCTGCCCGATGGTCAACAACGCGGCCGAGGCCAAGGCGCTGGCTGACGCCAGCCTGTATCCGCCGATCGGCAAGCGCAGCAACGGCCCGATCCGCGCGGCGGCTTATGGCGTCGCCAGCTCCTACCAGTCCACCGCCAATGACGAGGTGCTGGTCATCGCCATGATCGAAACCCAGGAAGGCATCGACAACATTGATGCGATCCTGAGTGTGCGGGGCATCAGCGGCATCTACGTCGGTCCCTCCGACATGGGCCTGTCGCTTGGCATGATCCCGATCCTGGACCGCGAGGAGCCGAACATCCTGGCGATCTATGAGAAGCTGCTGGCCTCGTGCAAAAAGCATGGCAAGTTCGCGGGTATCCATAACGGCTCCGCCAGTTACGCCGCGCGGATGATCAAGATGGGCTTTCAACTGTGCACCATCGCCAATGACTCCGGCCTGATGGCCAAGGCCGCGAAGGAAGCGATCACGCAGGCGCGGAAAGAAGCTGGACCCACCGCCACCTGAAGGGAGTTCCCTTGAAAGCGGCCAGGACTGGTGGGTCCGCGGCCGCTTTCAAAGCTGGCGAGGAAATGGGAGGCTCCGCCCTGGGATCGGGCGGGCCTCTTGTTTGATCCATGTCAGCGATGCTGGTCACGCCAATGGCGCCAGTGTTTCAGCGCGATGAGCCCGCGTATCTTTTGGGCGCGGGGAACCGTTACTCTCCCGTTGCCCGCGTCATCATTGTCTTCAGATCGCCCTCGGGCCGGGCACCGTAATGGCTGATCACCTCGGCCGCCGCCACACTGCCCATCCGCCCGCAGACCGCCAGCGGTTTGCCGGAGGTCCATCCCACCAGGAAACCCGCCGCGTAGGCATCGCCCGCGCCGGTCGTATCGACGAGCTTCACCGGCTCCGCCGCGATCGTCACCGTTTCGGACCCGCGCAGGATCAGGCTGCCCGCCTCGGAGCGGGTCAGCGCTGCCAGGGCCACGTCGGCGCGGGCGGCCTCGGCGGCTTCCTCGAAGGTGTTCTTCTCGTAGAGACTGGTGATTTCCGTCTCGTTGGCGAACAGGATATCGACATGTCCGGACACCAGGTCGCGGAACGCCGCGCGGTGCCGGTCAACGCAGAACGCGTCCGACAGGGACAGCGCCACCTGCCGTCCCGCCCGGTGCGCCGCCGCCGCCGCGCGCCGGAACGCCGCCTGCGCGGCGGGCGGGTCGAACAGATACCCTTCCAGATACGTCACGGACGCGGCGGCGATGAGGTCTTCATCGACATCCGCTTCTCCGAACGTCACGCAGGCGCCCAGGAAGGTGTTCATGGTGCGCTGGCCGTCCGGCGTGACCAGGATCAGGCAGCGCGCCGTGGGCGCCCCGCTCATCAGCCGCGCCGAGGGGAAATGCACGCCCAGGGCCTGGAGGTCATGGGCGAAGACGGCGCCAAGCTGGTCGTCGGCGACCTTGCCCAGATAGGCCACGCGGGCGCCAAGCGCCGCCGCCACCGCGCAGGTATTGCCCGCCGAGCCGCCGCTGCTTTCGCTGCCCGGCGGCATGGCGGTGTAGAGTGCCTCCGCCGCCGCCGCGTCCACCAGGATCATGGCGCCCTTGTGCATGTCGTGGCGCGAGAGGAACGTGTCCTCGACGCGCGCCACCACATCGACCATGGCGTTGCCAATGCCGATGATATCGAAATGAACTTCCGTCACGCTTGTTGTTCCTTTACAGTCATGTTCTGGCATGGCCGGAAGATTTGTGTTCCCCCGGCGGGTTCAACAAGCAACGTCATCCCCCGGCTCGTTCGGGGGATGACGTTTCCTGGGAATCGCGACCGGTGAAATTTTCCACACATGCACGCGCCACGGACATCAACGCCCTTTGGGCGGATGCGCGCGCACCGCCGCCTCGTTCACCTCAACACCCCACCCTGGGCCTGTTGGCACGATCAACTCGCCGTTCTCAATTTTCGGCGCGTTGAGGAACAGTTCATCGCGCCAGGAAACGCTGTCGATATCGATCTCCATCACCCGGAAATTCGGGATGACCGCGCAGAAATGCGCGCTGACCGCCGAGCACAGATGGCCATAATAATTATGCGGCGCGCAGTTCACCTCATACGCCTCGGCCATGGCGGCGATCTTGAGCGACTCCAGGAAGCCGTTCCAGATCACGTCGATGATCGCGACATCCGCGGCATAGGCATCGAAGAACGGCCGGAACGCCCGCCGCCCGGTGACGGATTCCAGGGAGGCGATGGGGCAGGGCGCCTGGCGCCGGATCAGTGCCAGCGATTGCGGATCCCAGGTGTCGATTTCCAGCCATGTCATGTCATAGGGTGCGACCGCCTTCGCGACCTGAAGAAAACCCTCGGTCTTGAAATGATAGTTCACGTCCAGATGCAGCCCCATCTCCGGCCCCGCGCCGGACCGGAACGCGCCCAGTGTGTCACGCACCGCCTGCAATGTCTTGCGATCCGCGTTCAGTTCGGGATAACCC
>JAYVCG010000505.1:0-3662 GCA_043750075.1 Acetobacteraceae bacterium
GCGGCGCGGGCGATCAGGGCCTGGTTGTTGGGATCGACGCTGAGCGCAAATTTCGCGTTGCTTTCCGTGTATTCGTGCCCGCAGCACACCAGCGTGTCATCCGGCAGCGCCGCCAGTTTCGCCAGGCTCCCAAACATGTCCTGGGCTTTTCCCTCGATCAGCCGTCCGCAGCCGAGGCTAAACAGCGTGTCGCCGGACAGCAGGACCGGACCATCCGGGAAGAAGTAATTGATCTGGCCAAGCGTGTGGCCGGGCGTGTCGATGACCTGACCGATGGCGTTGCCAAGGCGCACGGTGTCGCCTTCCTTCACCGCCTGATCCAGTTTCGGCAGCCGGTGCGCGTCCGCCGCCGCGCCGACCACCTTGCAGTCCTTGAACCGCGCCCGCACCATGTCGGTGTCCGCGATGTGGTCGCCGTGGTGATGCGTCAGCAGGATCATGTCGAGCCGTCCGCCCGCTGCCTCGATCGCGGCGATGATGGGCGCGCCCTCGGCGGGATCGACGATGGCGGTGGCGCCGGTTTCGGTGTCGCGCAGCAGCCAGGCGTAGTTGTCTTTCAGGATCGGAACCGGTTGGGCGGTCACGGTCATGGTGTTCTCTCCCCGTTGGGCGGCCAGAAGCGGGTGGCCAAAAGTGGTGGTCAGGTGAAGATCAGAAATCGAGGTCCACGTAGTGCTCAGGCGGCGTCAGGCCGGGCACCCGGTCCGACAGCAGCGTGCGGAAGCCGGGCCGCGACTTGATGCGGGCGTACCAGTCCTTGGCCGGGCGCGACAGGCGCCAGTCCACGTCGCCTATGTAGTCCAGGCACGACAGGTGGGCCGCCGCCGCGAAATCCGCCAGCGACAAATGCGGACCCGCCAGCCATTCGCGGTTTTCCGCCAGCCAGCCGAGGTAATCGAGGTGATAGCGCAACCCGGTGTAGCCCGCGCGGATGGCGGCCGGATCGGCGGTGCCGCGGCGGGCCTGCTGGCGCATGAATTTCTCGCCCAACAGGTTCTGGGTCACCTCGGCGGCGAACTTCCCATCGAACCAGGCGGTGAGGCGGCGGACCTCCACCCGCTCCACGATGGTGTCGCCCATGAGGGGAACGTCGGGATAGGCCTCGTCCAGATATTCGCAGATCACGGCGGAGTCGGGGACGATGACGCCATTGTCCTCGACCAGGGTGGGGACGGTGGCGGCGGGGTTGATTTCCAGATACTCCGCGCGCCGTTCCCACGGTTTTTCGAGACGCAGTTCGACGGGCAGGCGCTTTTCGGCCAGCACAAGGCGGACCTTGCGAGCGTAAGGCGACAGGGGCAGGTGATAGAGGATACGCATCAGGCGGGCTTATCGCACTCAGGGGCGGGTCTCGCCAATGGGGTCATCCTGGGAGGTCGTAGGCCCGTTTGGCGTTTTCCCTGTCATCCCCCGGCCCGGCCTCACCATGGGCACACATCTTTTTCGGGGCGGGGAGGACACGCGCGATTCGCAAGGCCGGACAGCATGCGCGCGGCCAGAGGGCACACATGAGCTGTTCTTCGCACCGCCCCCAGCGTGGTCCGGGTTCTGGTATCTCACTGGAGGGGCTGGCGTCCGCGCCCAGCACCGCCAGGATTCATCATGGAGGGCCAGAGGGCCGGAGGGGAGAATACCCCCCTGCGTCCGTGTGTGTTTCTGGCGGGGAGGGCCGCTTCGCGGCGGAGGGGCGGCACAGTTCATCTTGAATCTTCTCAGATCCTCTGGTCCTCCATGATGAATCCTTTCTTTTGCCACTCCACACTTTGCCCCCTGGCCCTGTCCCGCGCCGATGATGCATCCGGGAACAGGGAACGTGCTTCATCAGAAAAGGCCAAACGGGACCACGGCCTCCTGGAAGGATGAGCGTGCGCCGTCACGCCAGCTCCCCCTCACTCCACCGCCTCAACCTCCACCACCCGCTTGCGCAGATGCGCCGCCAGCGCCGCCAGCGCCGCGGGCGTCATGCCCTCGATCCGCGCCGCCGCCCCGAACGAGGCGGGCCGGATCGCGTTCAGCTTGCCCGTCAGTTCCGCCGACAGCCCGCCAATGCGCGCGAACACCACGCCCGCCAGCGACACCGCCTCCTCCCGCGCGAAGCCGCGGATTTCGGCCTGCTGGCGGTGCAGATAGCCGCCATACAACGCCTCCGCCCGCATCTGCGCGACAGCTCTGGGCTGGGCGTCCAGCAGGAACGGAAAGGCGCGGGTCAACGCCTCGAACGGCACGCCATCGTAACCGGAGAGTTCGACCACGCTCCGCCAGCGTCCATCGTCGCGCACGGTGATACCCAGACGGGACAGCGCGGCGGGGGGACCGCCCTCGGCCCGCGCCCGCGTCATCAACACCGAGACCGCGTTCTGGTGCGCCCGGAACACCGCCTCCCGCTCCCGCCCCACGCACCCCCAGGCGAGGCCTTTTTCCGTCAGCCGCAGATCGGCGTTATCGGCCCGCAAGGACAGCCGGAATTCGGCGCGCGAGGTGAACATCCGGTACGGCTCACTGACCCCGTGCAGCGTCAGATCGTCCACCAGCACGCCTAGATACGCCTCCGACCGTGCCAGCGTGACCGCCTCCGCCTCTCCCGCCAGCCGCGCCGCGTTGATCCCCGCCAGTATTCCCTGCGCCGCCGCTTCCTCGTACCCGGTGGTGCCGTTGATCTGGCCCGCGAGGAACAATCCCGGCAAGGCCCGCAGTTCCAGCCCGGAGGACAGGGCGATGGGATCGACGTAATCGTATTCCACCGCGTAACCCGGCCGGATCATGCGCGCGTGCTCCAGTCCGGGGATGGTGGCGAGAAGCGCCTGCTGAACGGGTTCGGGCAGAGAAGTGGAGATGCCGTTGGGATAGACGGTTACGTCGTCCAGCCCTTCCGGCTCCAGGAAGATGTTGTGGTGGTCGCGCGCGGCGAATCGTTTGACCTTGTCCTCGATCGAGGGGCAGTAACGTGGTCCCACCCCGCTGATGTTGCCCACATGGATGGCCGAGCGGTGCAGGTTCTCGCGGATGATCGCGTGCGTCGCCGGTGTGGTGGCCGTCACCCGGCAGGCGAGTTGCGGTGAGACGATGCGTCCGGTCAGCACGGAAAACGGTTCCGGTGTTGTGTCGCCGGGGTCTTCCGCGAGGCCGCGCCAGTCGATCGTGGCGCGATCCAGTCTGGGAGGTGTGCCGGTTTTCAGCCGTCCCATCGGCAGGTTCAGCCGTTCGAGGGTCAAGGCGAGGCCGATCGCGGGCGCCTCGCCCATGCGTCCGGCGGGGGTGTGCTGGTCGCCGATGTGGATGACGCCGCGCAGGAACGTGCCCGTGGTCAGCACCGCCGCGGCGCAGCGCACGCGCGACCCATCCGCGCAGAGGACCGCGCGCAGGCGTCCGTCCGGGCCGATGTCCAGGTCTTCCACCGCCGCCGCGCGCAGCGTCAGCCCCGGTGTCGCGTCCAGCGCCGCGCGCATCGCCCGCCGGTACAGGGTCCGGTCGGCCTGCGCCCGTGGGCCGCGCACCGCTGGTCCCTTGCCGCGGTTGAGCAGTTTGAAATGGATGCCCGCCGCGTCCGCCACCCGGCCCATCAGTCCGTCGAGCGCGTCCACCTCGCGCACCAGGTGTCCCTTGCCGATCCCGCCGATGGAGGGGTTGCACGACATTTCCCCCAGCGTTTCCAGCGTGTGGGT
>JAYVCG010000506.1:0-10927 GCA_043750075.1 Acetobacteraceae bacterium
CGGGCCGAGGCGATCGGTCAGCCAGCCGATCAGGGGGGAGCTGAAGCCGCTGACGAGCTGCCCCACGGAATAGGCGATGGAGACCTGCGCGCGGCTCCATCCAAACACCTCGATGAAGGTGACGAGGAACACGGTGTAGGCGTGCATGAACCCCGAGCCGATCGAGAACGTCAGGAAGGCGCCGCCCAGGAGCAGCCAGAGGCGGAGGGGGGAGAGTTTGGCGATGGAGTTCAAAACGGGCTCAAAGCTCCAGCGTGCCGCGCAGGACGGGGACGCAACTGCCGGCGATGGTGGCGGTCACCGGCCCTTCCGCTGTTTTGCGCGCCGAGGCCAGCAGCAGACTGGGCCTACCCATTTCGATGCCCTGTTCGATCTCGTAATGGAGGGCCACATCCTCGCCGGGTGCCAGGGAGGTCAGCAGCGCGGCCAGGGCGGCATTGGCGCTGCCGGTGGCGGGATCTTCCAGCACGCCCCCAAGCGGGGCGAACATGCGGGTGCGCAGCCGCGTGGCCTCGCCGCCGACGCGCACGTACAGCAGCAGGGCGAAGCGCGGCACGCCGCCCGCTGATGCCGTGCCGGAGCGCGCGCCCGCGGCACGGAAGGCGGCGATATTGGGAGCGGCGCGGGCCAGGGCTTCCAGGGTCGCGACCTCGGCGATGACGAACTCGGTGCCGACCGAGGCGACCAGCGGGTGATGCGCCGTGGTGAGGAAGTCGGACGGGCTCAGACTGGCGCAGGCGGCGGCGGTTTCCGTGGGCACCGCGTCGTGGATCGACAGCGCGCGGGGTGCTGAGATGCGGGTGCCGGTGATCTGTTTGTCCGGGCCGCGCAGGATGTGGACGCGCACGAGCCCGGCGATTTCCTCGAACGTCAGGTGTTCGGGCGGGTTGTCCATGGCGCGGGCGAGCACGAAGCCGGTGCCGACATTGGGATGGCCGGCGAAAGGCATTTCATGCACGGGGGTGAAAATCCGCACACGGGCATGGTTGCGCGGATCGTCCGGGGGCAGCACGAAGGTGGTTTCCGACAGGTTGAACTCCCGCGCGATGGCCTGCATCTGCTCATCGGTCAGTCCCTCGGCGTTGGGGAATACCGCGAGCGGGTTGCCACCAAAGCGTTGCTCGGTGAACACATCGACGGTGACGAAATCGTGACTGGCCATGACGTGACTCCTGGCGCCGGAGAGCGCCGTCCCTCTCTGGGGCTCAGCGGCATCTGGATCAAGGGCACACGGGTACGGGTCTCGTCCGCGGAAAAAGCGGGCGCGCCTTGCTTCTGGCTTTGCATGCCTCCGTCCCGCTCCACGTTCAGGGTGCGCTGTTTTCCATGCTGGCGCGCACTCTCAGGACCGCTTCACCACTGAGGGCACGGAGAACCGGAGATCGCGGAGCGCCAAACCCCTGATGGGGAGAATGAACTCCGTGCCCTCCGGTTCTCCGCGTCCTCCGTGCGAAAGCGGGCCGCGGTACGAGGGAAAGTGCCTGAGAAAGCCCCGCCGCGCGCCAGCCCGCCCGCCATCCAGGGCAGGCATCGCCATGAACTCCTTCCCGCGCGGGCTGATTTTACTCGACAATCGTTTTCAAAGGCTCATACGGTCGTGGGCTGATCTCCATCAGAGAGGTCGTACAGGGAGGCTACCATGGTCTCATCTTCATCCGGCGGCGGACGGACAATCTGGAACGGTCCGGGTCTCACACGGCGGGAATGGCTGGCGCTCACCGCCCTCGGCCTCACGTCTCCTGCCCTCACATCCCCTGCCCAGGGCGCCAGTCCGAAGGGACAACTGACGGTGGGGGTGCATGTCTCGCTCACCCCGGCCTGGTTCGATCCGGCGGAAAGCACCGGGCTCATCACGCCCTTCCTGGTGTTCTACGCACTGCACGACGGCATGGTGAAGTCGATGCCGGGTCAGCTACAGGCGCCCTCGCTGGCGAAATCCTGGTCGGTGACGCCCGATGGGCTGACGTATGATTTCGAACTGCGCGCGGGCGCGCTGTTCCATAACGGCGATCCGGTGACGGCGGAGGACGTGAAATTCTCCCTCCTCCGTTATCATGGGTCCGATAACAGTTTGCTGAAGCAACGGGTGGAGGCGATCGAAACGCCTGACCCATCGCGTGTGCGGATCACACTCAAACAGCCCTGGCCGGATTTCCTGACCTTCTACGCGGGCGCCACCGGGGCGGGATGGATCGTGCCCGCGAAATACGTGACGCGGGTGGGCGACGCGGGCTTCAAGAGAGACCCGGTCGGCGCCGGGCCGTACAAATTCGTCTCCTACACCCCCGGCACGGAACTGGTGCTGGAAGCGTTCGAGGGCTACTGGCGTGGCGTCCCGGCCGTGAAACGTCTGGTGCTGAAGGTCATTCCCGACGAGGCCACGCGGCTGATCGCGCTGAAACGCGGCGAGATCGACATCGCCTATTCCATCCGCGGCGAGAGCGCCAAGGCGTTGCGGGACACGCCCGGCCTCAGCCTGAAAGCGGCGGTGGTGCAGGGCACGTTCTGCGTCTATTTCGCGGATCAGTGGGACACGCGCTCGCCGTGGCATGACGAGCGCGTGCGCCGCGCCGTCAGCCTCGCCATCGACCGCGCCACCATCAACGAAGTCCTGACCCTGGGCTATTCCCGCGTCACCGGCAATCCGATCGTTCCGGATATGTATGAATTTTACTGGCAGCCGCCCATGCCGGTGTACGATCCGGCACAGGCGAGACAATTGCTGACGGCGGCGGGTCATCCCAATGGTTTCAATGGCGGTTTGTATTTCTGCGATTCCTCCTATTCCAACATTGGTGAGGTGGTGCTCAACAACCTGCGCGAGGTCGGCATCCGCATGACGCTGCGCCCGATCGAGCGCGCCGCCTTCGTCAAGGGCTACGTGGACAAGACGTTCAAGAACCTCATCCAGGCCGGTCCTGGCGCGTTCGGCAACGCGGCGACACGGCTGGAGAGTTTCGTGACCAAAAATGGTCCGTTTTCTTATGGCAGTCACGCGGACATGGACGCGCTGTTCGCCCAGCAGGCTGGGGAGACGGATCGCGCCAAACGCGAGGCGATGCTGCACCAGATGCAAAAGATGATACACGAGCGGACGATGTTCGCGCCGATCTGGCAACTGGCGTTCCTCAACGGCGTCGGCCCGCGCGTGGGCGAGTCCGGGTTTGGGCGCATTCCCGGTTTTCCGTATACCGCGCCTTATGAGGACATGACGCTGAAGGAGGGCTGAGGACACACGCGATTCCGCCGCGCGCTCACAGTTCCACCAGCCGGTTCGGCAGTTCGTCCGGGTTCAGCGCGCCGGGCGGGAAATGCACCGCCAGGATGTCGCCGCAGAACTGGATCGCCGCCACGAACCCATCGGCGGGACGTCCGGCGCGCATGGCGGCGATCATCAGGATGACGCCCTCATCCCACACGGCGGGAGAGACTTTTTCATTGATCCCGGCATCGGCGATGATCGCCACATACCGTTCCGCGATCGAAGCAAAAATCAACACCCCCGTCCGTTCCGCCGTTTTCTCCAGTCCCTGGGCTGAGAACTGGCGCATGGCCTCGGCGTGCGCGCGATCTTCCCGCGCGCGGCGCGGCACCATGCGGACGCGCAGCCAGGGGTGCGACAGGATCAGCGCCGCGAGAAGGAACACCAGGATCTGCGTCAGATAGATCGTCAGCGCGGGCCAGCGCGTCAGCCAGAATAAAAGCAGTGGCGTGAACAGCGCGATGCCCGCGGCCCAGGCGAGGGGATAGAGATGGTAGTCGCCGGAACGATGGGCGATGACGCAGTAAATCTCGCCCGCGGTACGGGCTTCCTCGGCCTGAATGGCGGCGGTGATGCGGGCCTTGCCGGTTTCGTCGATCATCGCGCGTTCCTCACCACCGGCCCGAACTGCCGCCGCCGCCGAACGAGCCGCCGCGGCCGGAATAAGACTGTCCACTGCCCGAGGAACCACCCCCTCCCCCGCCGCGGCCGCCTGACATCGCGATCATGTACAGCATCTGAAACAGGAACTGGCACAACGCGCCACCCCTGATGGCGCAATATATCAGCACCACCACGAAGCCCAGTCCCAGGAGGATGACCGGCCATACCGGCACCTCGCCCACCGGGGTCGCCAGGGATGGCGTCCCCGTTGGGCGGATTGCCCCCGTTTGCGCTTCAGCAGTGAGTATCTGGGCGATCTGCGCCACCCCGCCCTTGATGCCGCCGGGATAATCGTTGGCCCGGAAGCGCGGCAGGATCACTGTCTCAATGATGAGCCGGGTCGCGGCGTCGGTAAGCGTGCCTTCCAGGCCATACCCGACCTCGATCCGCACTGTATGCTCATTCGGCGCGACGATCAGCAGCGCGCCCGTGCTGGTGTCCTTCTGGCCAATCTTCCAGGCGCGGCCAAGCTGATAACCGTAATCCTCGATCGTCACGCCGCGCAACGACCGCACCGTCGCCACCACCACCTGGGCGCCCGTTTTGGCCTCCAGGGCGCGCAGGGAGGCGTCGAGCGCCGCCTTGTCCGCCGGGTTGAGCAACCCCGCCTCATCCACCACGGGACCAGTCAGGGGCGGGAACGTCAGGCCCTGCGCCAGGGCGGCGTGAACCAGCAGCAGCACGACGAGCGCCACCGCGAGCGCCGCCCCGATCCGGCGCATCCCGCCGCGGAATGCGCCAGCCCATGACACCGGCGCCGGCCTCACGCCCGCACCATGCCACCGGAACATCGTCAGAGAGGCCACAGCCGCCCCCGGAGCGTCGCGCTCAAGACCTCGCCCATCAGAACTTCACGCCTGGCACCCTTTTCGCGCTGTCGTCGATGGTGAATTCCTCCATCGCCTTGTTGCCCGAATACAGGATCATGGCCCAGATGCGGCCAGGGAAAGTACGCAGTTCGGTGTTGTAGACGCGCACGGCCTCGATGTAATCGCGCCGGGCGACGGAAATGCGGTTTTCCGTGCCTTCCAGTTGCGATTGCAGCGCCAGGAAGTTGGCGTTGGATTTCAGGTCCGGGTAATTTTCCGTGATCGCCAGCAAGCGGCCAAGAGCACCGGAAAGCTGCGACTGCGCTTCCTGGAATTTCTTGAACGCTTCCGGGTCGGTGATGGTGCTGGCGTTGACCTGGACGGAGGTCGCCTTCGCCCGCGCCTCCGTCACTTGTTGCAGCACCGAGCTTTCCTGTTTGGCGAAGCCCTTCACGGTCTCCACCAGGTTGGGGATCAGATCGGCGCGGCGCTGGTACTGGTTCAGCACCTCGGCCCATTTCGCCTTGGCCTGTTCCTCATAGGTCGGGATGTCGTTGATGCCGCAGCCGGTCAGCAGAAAGACCAGCAACGGCAGGAAAAACATGAACCCGGGCAGACGCGGGATTTTCATGGCCTGGACGGTCATGGCGGTGCTCCTGAAAGGACGATGGTGACGAAAGCATAATGGTGAACGGACGGAACGGGAAGCGGCGCGATGCCTGCCCCTTCGCACCGGCCATCCTGGCTTCATCCGCGTTTATCATTCTTCAAAAAAACGCGTCTCTCTCCCATCGGGAACACGGCACTGTCCCCGTGCCCAACGCCCAGGACCAGCGGAGAACGCGAGACGTTTTTTAACGATGATGAACACAGATGAAGACTGGATTCTGGGCGGGGGCGTAAGGGTGGGGGTTGCCTCAATGGTAGGTTCGTCCGCCATCGACCGGCAGCGCGATCCCGGTGATGAAGGAGGCTTCGTCCGAGGTCAGGAAAACGATCGCGTTCGCCAGTTCCTCCGCCGAGGCGGCGCGGCCAAGCGCGTAGAGGCGGGCGAGGCCGGGCAGGATCTCGCCCTCGTTGTTACGGATGAAACCTTCCGTCATCGCCGTGTCCACCATGCCCGGACAGACGACATTGACGCGGATTTTTGGCGCCAGCGCCATCGCCAGCTCGCGCGTCATGGCGATCACTCCGCCTTTCGAGGCGACATAGGCGGTGCTGCCCGGCCCGGTCGGTTTCAGCCCGACGCCGGAGCCGATGTTGACGATCGTGGCTTTCTCCGCCGCGCGCAGGAACCGCTCGGCGGCCTGGATCACCAGGAACGTGCCGGTGATGTTGACGGTCAGGATGCGGTTGAACAGATCGGGGGAGGTATCCGTCAGTCCCTCCGACGAGAAGATCCCCGCCGCGTTGACCACGCCATCGAGCCCGCCCATCGCCGCCGCGGCCCCCTCCACCGCCGCCGTCACCGAGGCGGGATCGGCCACGTCCACCGCGAACGCATGGCCGCCGGTCCGGCCCGCCACCTCCCGCGCCGCATCCGCCGAACGGTCGAGCACGGCGACCGCCGCCCCTTCCCGCGCGCACTGCACCGCCGTCGCCCGCCCGATGCCCGAGGCGCCCCCCGTTATCAGGATTTTCCGTCCCGTGAGCCGTGCCATCGCTTCTCTCCCCTGGTTCGATCGGTTGGCGCCACTGGTTCAATCCGCTGGCGCCATTGGCTGGATCAGTTGGTGGACGTCACTTCAAGCAATTCGCCCTCGACGCAGAGTTGCATGTCGCCCTTGCTGTTGACGAACAAATAGGCCGGAGGAAATCCCTCCAGTTTCCGCGTGGAGACGCCTTTGCAGCGCACGCCGGTGTTGTCGGTGAACACCAGGACGCGGTCGGCCTCGCACCCGTCATATCCTTTCTTGCGCGCACCGTTCTGGATGTAGCCCTCGACCGTCTTGTTGAACACCACCTGATAGCCGATGAGCGTGTTCAGATCGCACCGCCCGTCCGCCCATGCCGTGTCATGCATCATGAGCGCCGCCGTGAGAACACAGGCCGCCACGGCCCTCGCGCGCCGGCGCATCAGACCGGCTTCCAGGAACGATCGACCTCGACATCCAGCAAGGTCGGGCCATCGTGCGCCAGGGCCGCTTCCAGCATGTCGGCCATTTCGGACAGGGTGGTGGCGCGGTACGCGGTCATGCCGAACCCGCGCGCCACGGAGACGAAATCCACCCGCGGCCGGTCCAGGTCCATGCCGACATAGGAATCCGTCTGCGCCGCCAGCCCCTTCATCGCGTTGGTCCGCTGCTTGAGGATGCGATACGAATAATTGTTGATGATGACGAACACCATCCGCAAATTCTCCCGCGCCGCCGTCCACAGGCCCTGGATCGTGTACAGCGCCGAGCCGTCGCCGATCAGCGCCACCACGGGCCGGTCCGGCAGCGCGAGCTTCACCCCGATCGCCGCGGGCAGGCCCCAGCCGATGCCGCCGCCCCGCATGCCGAAGAAGCTCTGGGGGTCGTCGCTTTTCAGGAAGCGCCGCAGTCCCGTGCCGGAGGACACGGTTTCGTCGATCACCACCGCCTCGGCGGGCAGGATGCGGGCGATGGTTTGCATCAGCGCCAGCGGATGGATCGGATTGCGTTCCGACAAGGCCTCGGCGGTGGCGTTGAGGCGGGCGAGGCTGCTGATCCCCTCCGACCGCGCGTGTTCCAGCCGTTTCGTGACCGCCGCCATGTTCATGCCCGCGCGCGCGGCGCGCAGTGCCGCCGTCATGTCCGGCAGCGTGGTTTTCGGCTCGCCGAGGATGGCGGCCTGGGTGGGGTAATTCTTGCCGAGTTCCCAGGGGTTGGTGTCGAGGTGGATCACCGGCATTCCCTCCGGCATCGACTCCACATCGTCCGGCAGCGACAGCGTGAACAGGTCGGCGCCGATGGAGACCAGCAGGTCGTGCTGGCCCAGCATGCCGCGGATGGCGGCGGGGAGGCGGACGAGGGCGCCGCGGTAGAGGGGGTGGGACGAGGGGAACATCGCCCGTGTCGCCATGCCTTCATCGTAGACCGGGGCCGCGAGCGCCTCGGCGAATTCCACCAGTTCCTGGAGGGCGTTGCCTTGCGCCACGGCGTCTCCGGCGATGATCACCGGGGATTTCGCATGGGCCATGAGTTTGGCGGCTGCCGCGATGGCGTCCCGGTCGCCGCGAAAGCCACTGGCGACGCGTGTGGGATGGCCGAGATCGAGGTCTTCGCTGTCGGTCAGGATGTCGCCCGGCAGTGACAGGAACACCGGCCCCGTGGGGGGCGCCAGGGCGGTTTTGGCGGCGCGATGGATGGCGCGCGGCAGGTCGGACAGGCGGCGCACTTCCTCCGACCATTTGACGAAGGGCCGGGCGATGACCGGCAAATCGGCCCAGAGCAGGGGTTCGGTGAAGGTGAAGCGTTGATCGTGCTGCCCGGCGGTGACGATGACCGGTGAGCCCGCCTTTTGCGCGTCGTAGAGCATGCCCATGGCGTTACCGAGGCCGGGCGCCGCGTGCAGGTTCACGCACGCCAGTTGCCCCGAGGCCTGCGCGTAGCCGTCCGCCATGCCCATCGCCGGTGCCTCCTGCAAGGCGAGCACATAGCGGATGTCGCGTTCGGTGGCGAAGGCGTCCATCAGCGGCAGTTCGGTGGTGCCGGGGTTGCCGAACATGACGCGCACCCCTTCTTGTTTCAGCAATTCCAGCAGTGCGATCTTTCCCGGCATCATGGGCATGTGGTGGTTTCCCCGAATGGCGTCTGGTTTTCGCTACAGGGCATGGCGGCGCGAGGCAAGCGGGGCGCTGCCCCGGACCCCGCCAAGGGCCGGGCCCTTGGAACCCATCCATTGGAGTCTTATGGAGGGGGTCCAGGTGCCCGGCACCTGGCGGGGTGCGGGGCAGCGCCCCGTGCTTGCTTCCTTCAGATGATTCCTTGAATCAACAAGAGGCTGTCTTCATGAGCAACACAACGCGCCGTCTCATATTGGGCGCCCTGACTGCCGCCCCCCTCGCGCACCCGGCGATCATCCGGGCGCAAAGCACCTCGAAACCCATCCGTCTGGGCATGCTGTCGGACATGAGCGGGCCGTACCGCGATGTCGGCGGTCCCGGCAACCGGCACGCCGCCGAACTGGCCATCGCCGATTTCGGCGGCCAGGTACTGGGCCGCCCGGTCGAGGTGCTCCAGGCCGACGATCAGAACAAGCCAGACGTGGCCTCCACCATCGCGCGCGAGTGGATCGACGCGCAGGGCGTGGACGTGCTGATGGATGGCGCGGGCAGTTCCGCCGGTCTGGCGATCCAGACCGTGGCACGGGAGAAGAAGCGGCCCTATCTGATCACTGGTCCTTCCACGTCCGACATGACCGGGGCGCAATGCACGCCGTACGGCATTCATTTCATCTACGACACGTATGCGCTGTCGCATGGCACCGGCACCGCGTTGACGAAGACCGGCGGCAACACCTGGTTCTTCATCACCGCCGATTACGCCTTCGGCACGGCGCTGGAACGCGACACCACGGCGGCGGTGAAAGCCGCCGGAGGCGCGATCGTGGGCTCGGTGCGGGCGCCCCTGGGGACAGCGGATTTCTCCAGCTATCTGGTGCAGGCGAAGGCGTCTGGCGCGAAAGTCATCGGTTTCGCCAACGCGGGCACCGATTTACAGAACTGCATCAAACAATCCGCCGAATTCGGATTGACCAGAAGCGGCGCGAGGATCGCCACGCTGTTGATGGCGATCAACGATGTGAACTCCCTGGGTCATAAGACGTGCGAGGGTCTGGTTTACACGGACTCGTTCTACTGGGACATGACCGATGAGACCCGCGCCTTTGCCAAACGCTGGGGCGCGAAGTTCGGCGGCATGGTGCCGGGTTTGTTACACGCGGGGAATTACGCCGCCGCCAATCACTGGCTGAAAGCCGTCCGCGACGCGGGCACCACGGACGCCGACGCCGTGGTGGCGAAGATGAAAGCGACACTGGTGAACGATTTTTATAACAAGGACGTGACGGTGCGCGAGGATGGCCGCGTGATGCACCAGATGTACCTGTGGCAGGTGAAACCGGTCGCGGCGGCGAAATCGCAGTATGATTTCTGCGAGAAGCTGGCGACGATCAAACCCGAGGAAGCGTGGCGGCCGTTGAAGGATGGCGGGTGCCCGTTGATCAAGGCGTGAGTTTTGGTTGGTGAAAAACGGAACGGATCGCGGTCTTTCAGAGCCTGTTTGACCGTGTTTCCCTGGCTGGCGGAGTGGAAAGACCGCTTTTTCAACACAGATTTTCAAGGCGAGGCCACGGATTACACAGAGCCTCGCCGCCCGCGCGAAGCGCCCTGACCCTGACCACATACGCGTGTCCAGGGAAGCAAGGCACGGAAAGAGCCGCCACGCTCTGTGTAATCCGTGGTCTCGCCTTCAAAATCTGTGTTGAAAAAGCAGCCTTTCATCCGCCCGGAAAGACGATACAGAGTCAAACAGACTTTCAGGATGTTCCCCGGCGAATTCTGGATGGCGATCCATGATTTTCGCCTGTCCGCCGGATGTGATCGAGGTAATCCTCCAGGCGATCGTCACTCAAACCGGAACCGCCTCCGCCAGCACGCGCTCACGCAGCCTGGGCGGCAGATCGTCCGGCGTCAGCAAATCGACGGACACGCCGAGCAAATCCTCCAGTTCGGCGTGCAGACCGCCAAGATCGAACAGCGTCGCGTCCGGCAAGGCATCCACCAGCAGATCGAGATCACTGTCCTCCCGGTCCATGCCATGGCGCGCGGAGCCAAAAACCCGCGGATTGGTCACACGGAAACGGCCAGTCATGGCACGCACGGCGGCACGATGAAGGTCGAGAGCGACCGAGGGTTTCATGATGAATCTCCGTCCGAACCGCACGGGATCATCATCGCATCCATCCACCAGCACCGTGCCAGCGGGAGGCATGCCCCAACGCTTTCCCGGCATCGCCGCCCGCTTCATGCACGGAGGACCCGGAGGACGGTAGGACACGGAGAACAAAACGCACCGGGGGAGCGGCCAATCTCCGCGCCCTCCGTCCCTCCGTCCCTCCGCGTCCTCCGTGCATGAAGCGAACCGGGCGATTGGCACGGACGGATCAGAAGACGTGCTCCCGCTCAAAAATTCTCCACCCACGGCCGCAACTCCACCTCCCACGTCCA
>JAYVCG010000507.1:0-3186 GCA_043750075.1 Acetobacteraceae bacterium
GGCTCGATCGAAACGGTGCGCGGCTTCGCGGCGGGCGGCAACAGCGGGCGTGCCTCCCTGCCGGACAGCCCATTGGGACGCCGCGGCAGGCCGGAAGAAATCGCCGCGATGGTGCGCTTTTTGTGCTCGGACGAGGCACGCTACATCACCGGCCAGTCGATCCACGTCAACGGCGGCGCGTTCGTGACCTGAAAGAATGGGCGTGACCTGAAAGAATTGGGCGTCACATGATCAGAACGGACGCGCGATGACCATGATGACGATGAGCATCAGCAACACCGTCGGCACCTCGTTGGCGATCCGGTAGAAACGCTGAGACTTCGTGTTGCGGTCTTCCATGAATTCCCGGCGCCATTTCGAGGCGGCGCCGTGGAAGCCCGACATCAGCAGCACGGCGGCCAGCTTCACGTGCCACCACGGCGCCGACCAGTCGATCACGCCGGGCGTCAGCGCCAGCAACACGCCAAAAACCCAGGTGGCGATCATCGCCGGGTTGATGATTTGTCGCAGCAGGCGCCATTCCATGACCTTGAAACGCTCGCTGTCCGTCGAGCCCGGTTTCGTGTCGCAGTGATAGACATAAAGCCGCGGCAGATAGAACAGGCCCGCCATCCAGGCGACCATGGCGATGATGTGGAACGATTTGATCCAGGGATACAGGGTGGTCAGCATGGGTGCGCCATTCCCATCGTCTCGCGGGGGGTGAAAGCCATTTTTTTGAAGAAGATGAATACAGATGAAACAGATAAGAACGGATGTCCGGAGGGGTATGCGCGTTCACGGGCCAGGGTGGGGCCGGATGTCTTCAATTGTAGAGATCCGCATGTGATCGCGGGGAAGCGAAAAGAAAATATCACCACAAAGACACAAAGACACAAAGGGGGACAGTGGCGAAGACCCTGGTCCCCCTTTGTGTCTTTGTGTCTTTGTGGTGTCATTGTCTGACTCTCCCGCGGCACGGCGCGGATCACCGTGACGCCTCCCGCAGCAACTCTGGCAGATCATGCATCGACCGGAACGGCACCGCCCCCGCCGCGCGCAACGAAGCGCCGTCGCCATGCGGCACCAGGCCGAGACAGTCCATTCCGGCGGCACGGGCGGCGGCCGCGCCGTGCACACTGTCCTCGATCACGAGGCAATGCGCCGGAGCCACACCCTCCGCCGCCGCCGTGGCCAGAAACAGATCCGGCGCCGGTTTGCCCATGCCGCCAAGGGCGATCACATCGACCGCACTGTGCACACGTCCCGCCACCAGGTCGAGCCAGCCGTTGCGGCCAAATTTCGCGTCCATTTCGAGATGCGAGGAATTGGAGGCGATCCGCCATGGCAGGTCCAACGCGGTCGTGGCTTCCAGCGCCGCGCGCCCGCCCGGCATCGGTTCGGCTTCGCGGGCCATCGCCTCCGTCACCCGCGCCACGAGCCGGTCCATCCAGTCAACGTCCAAAGAATGGCCGAGATGCGCTTCGATGACCGGCAGCATGGCGTAAAAACTCATGCCGATGAAACGATGTTCGCATTCCCCGGCGCTCATCGGCCAGCCGTCCGCGGTCAGCACCGCGGCGACGACGCGGTTGCACAGGGCTTCGCTGTCGATCAGCACGCCGTCACAGTCGAAGATCACCAGCGCGAGCGGATGCCGCCGTGTTCGCAGGAACGCGGCGGCTTCGTCACTCATCCGATCGGGTCCACGTCGAGGCGCAGCACGATGCCTTCCAGGCCGGGCGCCGCGGCGGGATAGCGGTCCAGCACCAGCGGATCGTGACCCGGAATGATCGCGTTGGGCGCGCTGGCGAGTTTCCGCATCTTGTCATAGCCCCACAGCGTATCCTCATGGCTATGCAGAGTCGGATAAGCGCGGCCGGTCTCGAAGTTGGCGTAGAAATGGCTGGCGTCGGAGGCCAGCACCATCCAGCCGCGCCGCGTGAAGACGCGGGCGAATTGCAGGCCCTTGCTGTGACCGCCAACATGATGGACGGTCAGGCCATCCGCGACCTGGCCCTCGCCGTCGTGGAACACCACGCGGCGGGCGAACACCTTGCGCACCATCGCCACCACATCGTCTTCCTCAAACGGGCCGCGCAGACCGTCGTGGCACATGCACTTGCCGGTGCAGTACGCCATCTCGATTTCCTGCACATGGTATTTCGCGCGCGGGAACATGTCGTGATTGCCGCAATGGTCGTAATGCAGGTGCGACAGGATCACGTCCTCGACCTGATCCGGCTCCACGCCGATGGCCTTCAGGCCAACGGCGGGGGAGCGCAGGAACTGGCGGTCGCGTTTCTTGCCCATGGGCTCATCGAAGCCGGTGTCCAGAATGATCGTTCTGGACCCTTGCCGGATCGCCCACACGAAGTAATCCAACGGCATCGGCGCGTCGTGCGGGTCGCCGCCGATGAAGTTGGTGGACCGTTTCGCGTTCGGGTTGTGCGCGTAACGGATCGCGAAAACCTCCCAGGGGGTCATGCGACTTTGGGCCAGATGGCTTTGGCGGAGGCCATGGATTCCGGATAGACCAGCACGGGCTTGCTGTTCTGATACTGCACGATGCAGATTTGCGCGCCCTTGCGGCGGCCCTTCTCGTCGTAGGAGATGCGCCCGTCGGGGAACAGCAGCGCGGGACCATCGGTGATGTCGATCGCGCGCAGCGTCGCCGCGACCTTGCGCCGGTCGGCGGAGGCGCCGCGCTCGATCGCTTCCTTCAGCATCATCACATGCGCGTAGGCGAAGATCGAGTCGTGGCCCAGCCAGGGCTCCTTGGTGCGTTCGATGAAGCGTTTTTCCAATGCGGCGGCGTTCTTGCCGGGCCAGTTGGCCAGGGCCACCAGCAGGCCTTCCACGTTCTCCGGCGCGGTGAGTTTGATCAGTTCCGGCACCAGCCAGTGCCCGCCATTGCCGATCAACGGCATTTTCTTGCCGGACAGGCCGAACTCCGCGAGCTTTTCCAGCAGCAGTTTATCGTCGCTGACATTGGTGGGCAGCGCCACGACGAAATCGGGTTTCGCCGAGCGCAATTTTTGCACGATCGTTGTCGCATCGGCCAAAGGCGCCGTGAAAATCTCATCCGCCACCAGCGTGATGCCGGCATCCTTGAACATGTAATCGCGCATCGGCTTGAGGAAGCTGACCACGGCGGGATTGTTGTCGCCGACGATGGCGGCGCGGGTGGGTTTCTTGCCGGTGGCC
>JAYVCG010000508.1:0-4461 GCA_043750075.1 Acetobacteraceae bacterium
TTCGTCAGCCTGTTTCCGATGCGCGACCTCGCGTTGATGGGATTGCTGGAAGTGCTACCGAAGCTGCGTCAGTTACGGAACCGGCTGCGCCAGACCATCGCCGATATCGAGGCACGGCGGCCCGATGTGGTGGTGACGATCGATTCCCCCGGCTTCACGCTGCGGGTGCTGCGCGCCATCGCCCCGCTTGGCATTCCCCGCGCGCATTATGTCGCCCCCCAGGTCTGGGCGTGGCGGGAAAGCCGGGTGAGGCATTACCCCGGCCTGTGGGACCGCCTGCTGTGCCTGCTGCCGTTCGAGCCCGCGTTCTTCGCCCGTCACGGCCTGCCCGCCCGCTTCGTCGGCCATCCGGTGCTGGAAAGCGGCAGTGACACCGGCGATGCCGCCCGTTTCCGCGCCCGTCACGGTCTGGCGCCGGACGCGCGCGTGCTGATCGTGATGCCCGGCAGCCGCCGCACCGAGGTGTCCCGGCTTCTCCCGCTGCTGCGCGCCACGCTGGAACGTCTGGGTGAGACCAACCCCATGGGGGCCACCATCGGGGGAACCATGACCAGGGGAGGCATCGTCCCGGTCGTGCCGCTCGCGGGGCCGGTGGCGGAGGCGGTGACGGAAGCAACGCGGACCTGGACGCCGCGGCCGGTCCTGGTGTCGGGAACAGCGGACAAACACGATGCCTTCGCCGCGGCGGCGGCGGCCCTGACCAAATCCGGCACTTCCACGCTGGAACTGGCGCTGGCGGGAGTGCCGATGGTGGTCACGTACCGCGCCAATCCCCTCACCGCGATGATCGCCCGGCGGCTCATCAAGGTCCGGTACGTCTCGCTGCTCAACCTGCTGGCGGACCGGGAGATCGTGCCGGAATTGCTACAGGGCGACGCCACGCCGGACCGGCTGGCCGCCGCGCTGCGGGTCATCCTGACGCCGGAGGGAAGCGCCGCGCAGCGCGCCGCTTTCGCGGCGCCGCTGGCGATGCTGCGCGCGCCGGAAGGCACGCCGTCAGACGCCGCCGCCGCCGCCATTCTGGACCTGATCGAGCAACCCGCCCGCCACCATGCGGACGCGTGACACCTCCATCGCCTCCGCCACCGCCAGCGCCGCCGCCAGCGCGCGCCGCCCAGCCGCCGCGTCCACCAGCACCGGGGCGCCGTCGAGGATCGAGGCGTGAAACGCCGCGTGCTCGGCGGCCAGCGAGTCGTGGTCTTCCCACGCCGCTTCCTCGATGCCGAAGCCCGCGACGCCCGGCACTGGCTGGCCGATCCCCCGCCCGATGACCGTCAGCTTGCGGGTGGAGAAATCGGCGGCGAGGTAGGTGTCGCGGGCGAAGATGCGCATCCGCCGCTCGGTCCGGATCGACACCCGGCTGGCGGTGATCGCCGCCACCGCGCCGTTGGCGAAGCGCAGGCGGGCGTTGGCGATGTCCTCGAACGGGCTGGCGATCGGGGCGCCCACGGCCTCCACCGCCTCGATCGGGCTGTCCACCAGCGCCAGCACCAGATCGAGGTCGTGGATCATCAGGTCGAGGATCACCGACACGTCCGTGCCGCGCGGCTTGAACGGAGCAATCCGCACCGCCTCGATATACAGCGGCGACCGGGTGCGGGCGGACAGGGCCTGGTAGGCGGCGGAAAACCGCTCCAGATGCCCGACCTGGAGCACGAGGCCCCGTTCGCGCGCCAGGGAAGCGAGTTCGTCCGCCTGCGCCAGGGTGGAGGCGATGGGTTTTTCCACCAGCACATGCTTGCCCGCCCGCAGCGCGGTGGCCGCGAGCGCGTGATGCGCCTCCGCCGGGGCGGCGATGATCAGCGCGTCGATGCCGGACAGCAATGTGTCGAAATCCATGTCCGGCGCCCCTGCCTCCCACCCCACGGTTTTCGCCCGCTCGGTGTCGGGGTCGTGGATTCCCACCAGCCGGGCACGGGCGGAGGCGGCGGTCTTCAGCGCGTGGTAACGGCCGAAATGACCGGCACCGGCGATGCCGATACGAAGGGAGGTGGAGGACATGGGTGATCCGGTGTTGTTCGGCGCAGCATAGCGGTGATCCCACAGCGGGGGGAGAGTATCATCTTCATCACGCCGCATGGGCTTTCAGAAGGGAGAAAACCGCGGGTGCCCATGCGCGAAGGCTCACCGGACCCTCGCGCTATCCCTCCCGGCCGGATCGGGATCGGCGAACAGCCGCCTCAAGGTCATTGGCTTCATCTCGGGCGGGACGTGCCATGCGCCTTCTGGGATACCCTCTCACTCTGATACACCCCTCACCGGGGAATGAGGATCACCAGCCGGTTGGTGGTGCCGTCGCGTTCCCATGTCACCTCGTCGGCATGGCGGCGCAGCAGGGTGATGCCCAGACCGCCCTCGCCTTCCGGGGCGGGATCGTCTGGGCCGGGGAGCGGGGCCGTCAGCGGGTTGAAGGAGCCGCACTGGTCCTCGATCGTCACGCGCAGCTTGCCGCCGTCGGCCAGCATGTGCAGGTTCACCACGTCCCCCGCCGCGCCGGCTTGCGGCATGGCGTGGTTGACGATGTTGGTGACGGCTTCCTCCAGGCACAGGCGCAGGGCGTATTCGGCCTCGCCGCTCAGGTTGAGCAGGATGGCCAGTTCATCGACCCAGGCGCCGACGCGGCGGACGCCGTGCATGGTGCGCGCGACTTCCAGGTTGAAGGGCAGCGGCACGTCCTCGGGGTCGCCGCGTCCGGTGCCGCCGCCAACGCTGACGAGGCGCAGGGCTTCGGAGATTTCCCGGCAGATCGGGATCAGCCGGTCCACGCCGCTGCGCACCAGCACCTGCTCGACCAGGGGATCGGGGTCGAGGCAGACCATCTTGCCCTGGCGCGCCAGCAGGGCGCGGGCGCCCGCGATCAGCGTCCGCAGCCCGGCGGAGGCGATGAACGTCACCCGCGACAGATCGACCACGAGACGCTCCTGCGCGCCCGCGAGTTTCGCGAAGGTGTTGTCTATGACCTGAGCACCCGAGGCATCGAGACGGCCGCGCAGGTTGATGCGCGTGACGCCTGAAATGATCTCCTCCGTGTCGATCAACAAAATCCGCTGCGATTGCACCATGCCATGCCCTCCATCAGGCGATGACAGCCGCCTGAACGGCGCGCACAGTGGCGCATCCTGAGACTTATGGGAAGCGGAACACCAGCGCGGAAAAATCGTCGTCGAGCGGGCCTGGCCGGGCGATGGCCCGGATGCGCTCATAAAGGCGGCGCGCGCCGCCTGGCCCGGTGGCCTCGGGCAGCATCGGCAGGATGTCGTCCAGGCCCAGTTGGCGGCCTTCGCGGTCGATGACCTCGAACACGCCGTCGCTGAACAGATGCAGCGCGCTGTTGGGGGGGATCTCGATCTCGGCGGCGACGATGCCGGGGTCGGACAGCATCCCGACCAGCGGGTTCTGGGTCAGCAGCGGCACCGGCGCCCAGGCGATGTTGTCGTCGGGGAGGAGGTAGGCGGCGTGGTGGCCGCCGGCGGCGAAGCTCAGCACGCGGCCGATGGTATCGTAGACGCCGTACCAGATGGTGAAGAACAGATCGTTACAGCGTTCCATCTGGAACATGGTGTTGAGGCCAGAGATGACGGCGGCGGGGTCCAGGAAATCGACCTCCGGCAGGGCGCGCTCGCGCATCACATGGGCGACCGACATGGCGTGCATCGCCGCCCCCGTGCCGTGGCCGGAGACATCCAGCAGGAACAGGCAGAAATGCCGCGCATCGAGCATCTGATAGCCGAATGCGTCGCCGCCGACCCGCGTGCTTGGCAGATAGAACCAGTTCGCCCGCACCGGCCCATCGTTGATCGGGCGCGGCAGGATGGAGGCGACATAGCGGCTCGCCTCCTTCAGTTCCTGTTCCATGGCGTCGGCGTCGGCTGACTCGTCCTGGTTGCGGCGATGGTAGCGCAGGCGGTGGATGCCGACGCCGATGTTCGCCCCGTCCTCCAGCGTCAGGGACTGGTTGAGGCGGGCGCCGTTGACGAAGGTGCCATTGGTGGAGCCGAGATCGGTCAGCCGCACCTGCCCGTCCTGGAGTTCCAGGCGGCAATGGCGGCGCGAGACGGTGGTGCCTTCCAGCACCAGGTCGGCGGGCGGGTTGCGACCGATGACCGCGGGCAGGGAATGCAGGGGAAACCGTTTCGGAGGGGCGTTGTCGTCAAGTAACAACAGCAGATGCACCGGCTCCTCCGGCGCGGTTTCCATTCCCGCGCCTTCCCCTGGGCGGAACGCGCGGGTCTGTTCCTCAAGCGTATCGTCGTCGGGTGGCATGGCGTCCCTCTGTCATGTCCCCCTGGCGGCGTGTCCCCTGGCGGACGCTGTTCCCGCGGACCCTGTCCCCGCGGCTTCTGTCCCCCTGGCGGCGTGTCCCCCTGGCGGCGTGTCCCCTCAGCCCATCGCGAGCCGCGGCCGGACAGGCCGGTTTCTCATGACCAGGGGCAGCATAACCGCGATGTTCAGCACATTGAA
>JAYVCG010000509.1:0-10673 GCA_043750075.1 Acetobacteraceae bacterium
TGCGCGCCCGGTCCATGAAATCCTCCATTCCTGGAGGCCCATACGACCGGACACTTCACGAGCTACGAAAACCGGACAGATCACGAGCTAGCCACAAAATGATTGCCGGCCTCTTGCGGAGCCATTCAAACTGAATTACTCTCCCATCAAGGCTCATCAGAACCTTGCAAAGGTCCTGAAAAAATGGGTGATTCACCACCCGTCAGCCGAATGAACGGAAATGTTGGCTGACGGGCCTGGGCTCAGCCTGGCCGGATCGGCGTATATACATAGGAAGCATCCTTGCTCACCACCGAAAAATCGGGAGAATGGCATGGCCGTATCAGTTGAGTGGGAAATCAAGGCGACGGAATTCGCGAACTGCAACTGTTCTTACGGTTGTCCGTGCCAGTTCAACGCCCCGCCCACGCACGGCGATTGTCGATACGTCGCCGGATATCAGATCCACCAAGGCAAGTTCGGAAGCGTCCAGCTTGACGGACTGCGCGCCGCCGCGATCGGTAGCTGGCCCGGAGCGATCCACGAAGGTAACGGCACGGTGCAACTGATCATTGACGAGCGCGCCGACGCTCTCCAGCGTGATGCGCTGGTCAAAATCCTGTCAGGTCAGGAAACCGAGGACATGGCGACCGTGTGGTGGGTGTTCAGCGCCATGAGCCCGAACAAGCTTCCGCCGATGTTCGCGCGGATCGACCTGGACGTGGACGTGGACGCGCGGACGGCGCGGCTGGAAGTGCCAGGCGTGATAACGTCGAAAGGCGAGCCAATCCGCAATCCCGTATCCGGCGCCGAGCACCGCGTGCGTATCGACTTTCCTGAAAGTTTCGAATTCAGGTTGGCGGAGATCGGCAGCGGCTCCAGCAAGACAACCGGAGCGATCCCGCTGGATATGAAGGACAGTTACGGGCAGTTCGCGCATTTGCATCTCAGCCACGCGGGACGCCTGAACTAACAGGGTTCAGCCGATGATGCACACCTTGCTCCGGCACGACCGTGTGGCCGTGCTGGGCGGTCTGCTCGCCGTGATCGCGCTTGCCTGGGGATGGTTGTTCCTCGGCGCGATGATCGAGATGGAGCAGATGGATATGGGCGGCGGCAAGATCATGCTGATGACGCCGGAATGGTCCGTCCGCTATGCCGCGCTGATTTTCCTGATGTGGGCCATCATGATGATGGCGATGATGCTGCCCAGTGCCGCGCCGGCCATTCTGCTGGCCGCCGCCTTGATGCGCCAACGCGGCGGCAACCATGTCTTCGGGCCAACTGGACTTTTCGTCCTGGGATATCTGGTGATCTGGTTCGGGTTCAGTCTGGCCGCCACGATCCTCCAATGGGGCCTCGATACGGTCGGCCTCCTGTCGGAGAACATGGCCATGGGCGGCCCCACGCTCGCCGGTTTGCTATTGATCGCGGCTGGTCTTTATCAGTGGACCCCATTGAAACAGGCCTGCCTTGTCCAATGCCGTTCGCCTTTCGAGCACCTCATCAGATATTGGCGTCAGGGAACCTTCGGACCGGTGATGGCGGGCGCGAGGCACGGTATGTTCTGTCTCGGATGCTGTTGGATGCTCATGGCGCTGCTGTTCGTGGGTGGTCTGATGAACGTACTTTGGATAGCCGCCCTCGCGCTCCTGGTTTTGATCGAGAAGCTGCTTCCGGCCGGGCCTCGCGTGAGCCGGTTGACCGGCACGGCGCTTGTGGTCTGGGGCGCGGTCATCTTGTTTCGATAGAGATAAAAAACCTGACACCGCGAAACCACGTCCTGGCGCTGTTTCCCGAATCGCGGAAAGTGGAACCGGCGCCGAAAGTTCTCGCGATCCTGACCGCCATGATCGCGGACGGCCTGATGGAACGGCACACCAACAAAATTCACGGCGAGATTTTTTGTTTGGATTACTTTCCGATCAGGTCGCATCGGCATGGGTGGTCCTCTCCTTTTCTGTCATGGCCGGGCCATTTCTCACGGCACGGTGCTGGTACAGATGAGCTGGACAAGCCGGGCCCATGACGGCGAAGAGACGGTCGCGGCGGAGAGGCGGTCAGTGCCATCAACCTGAGCGGGAAGGGCTCTGGCTGAATTTATCGTCAATCATGGTGGCGATCATGTCCACCATCCGCGTGGGTGTCTCGCTGTCCGGGGGCGGGGCCGCGAGCGCGGCTTCGTATTCCGAGAGCATGGCGTCGTACCGCGCATCGCCCCCGAAGCCGCCGCGCAGGGACAGCAGCAGGCCCTTTTCAAAGAAACGGCGCTGAAATTCCAGTTCCCGCGCCAGTTCGCGCGCCTCGGCCATGCTGCCGATCGTGCTTTTGACGGCGTGTTCGATCTGCCCAAGACGTTGCGGATTGTTCTCCAGCCGTTTGTCGATGGACAGATTGGCGCGGCGGTCCACGTCGATGACGTAACCGAGCATGGTCTGAAGACCGATGGGCGCCATTTCATCCACGCCATCACGCGTGTAAACCGCGACGATGTCCTTGTCGTCGAAGGTGAAACGCTTCATCGCGTGCGCGGCGTGTCCGCCGCCCGTGGCGCCGAAATGCTGGAATCCGGCGCGGGACAGGCCAACCCTGGTCTGGGGTGTCAGGAAACCGTGGTGCCGCGCGACGATGGTGGCGGCGTCCATGACGATGCTCTGCCGCTTCACGTTCGCCACATGGCTGCCAAGGCCGGTGGCCCGCGCGATGGCCGAGAGGGTGAGCACACCGCCCCCTGGCAGCGTGACGGCCGCGGGGAGATTGTCCCCTGGCCGGAAGATCGGATTGCCGAAATACCCCTGACGCGCCATGAACAGCCTCCTGCGCGGGGAAATCCCGCTGGGACAACCGCCAGGAAATTTAGACCATTCCAACGAAACGCGCCAAGGCAATTTTCCCCGTGTCTTTCTCCATGGCGGGATAGAGGCGGTTTTGGCTTCTCACGCGATGATGGCGTGACCGTCGCGGAAGCTCAGATGGTTTGTCATCAGATCGGCGGCGGTGTGGCTCGCGTCCATGCGGGTCAGCACGATCCCGTGCGTGGGGTCCGCCCGGCTGGTCAGGGCGATGGCGTGCTGGCCTTCCACGCTGGTGTCGAAGGCGCGGAACGCGGCCGGGTCCAGCCCCAGCAGGTCGATGCGCAACTGGTTCACGCCGTAGACGAACTGGGCGATCTGCTCGATTCCTTCCGGCGGGCTGATGGAGGCATCGAAAAGAGGCGCTTCCCCGTTCATGAAGGCGATGGTGGGTGATCCCAGGACATTCAGGCCCGGCGCGTTCAGCCCGCCCGCCGCGCTGGCCACGACCTGGCTGAACGCGGCCGCGGCGATGGTGCCCGATGTCGCGAACCCCAGGGCGTTCAACTGGGTGATGTCCGCCTGGGTGAAGCGGTGCGCGACCCCGGCGCTGGAATACGCGACATTCGCATCCGCCCCGGCGGAGGAAGCCCAGTCGCCGAGATCGGAACTGCTGGCGAACCAGTTAAGGTTGGTGGCGCCCCCGTCGATGGAGAAATACGCGTTGGCGCCCGCGTTCGGACTGTGCGTGCCGGGTGCCGCGTAACGGAACACATCCAGCGCGCTGATCCAGTCGCCATACGTGCCGCCGATCGCGATGCGGCCCAGGGCGTGAGAGAGTTCGTGTTGCACGACGCCGATCAGGTCGTATTTGCCGGGGACCGCGCGGTTGTTGGGGTCGGTGGCCCAGAGCGTGCCGTTCGGATCGGCCGCGAAGCCCATCGAGCCGTCGATCGTGGTGTCCCTGGCGTTCATGAGGCCCAGGGCCTTGGCTTCGGCGGAACTGAGATAGATGTTGCCGCCATGAAATGGATCGGCGGCGGGCAGGTTGCTGACGATGGTGCGGGTGGTGGCGGAGGTATCGTGCGTCATCAGATCGTTTCTGAACTGCGTGTAGCTGCGTCCGATGCCGCGATCCGGTCCCGCGGCGCCCAGTACGCCGGAACCCAGGGGGGAACCGGCGACCTCGCCATAGCCAACCCGCAGATTGAGGGTGATCGGGTTGACGATCAGCGACTGGAAGTACTGGGCTGTGTAAGTCACCGCCAAGCGGAACGACGCTGGCGCTGCCAGGGCCGCGCCATCCCAGATCAGGTTGATGGTCGCGCCGCTGGCCGCCGCCGCGGCGGGATGGTTGATGGTGAACGCGCCTTTCATCAGCGCGATGGCGTCGGCGTTGGCGGTGTACTGCGTCTGCGTCAAGGTGATGGCGCCGCCGGTGTCCGACACCGTGATCCCGCTGAGTTTCCCGGCTTTCGCCAGCACTTCCAGTTGATCGAGTTTCGCGCCGATGCCGGCCAGCGTGTCGGTGACGGTGAACGGACCGGCATGGGTGTTGGCCGCGACGCCCGCCGCGCCCGCCGCGGGCACACCAGTCACCGTCAGCGTGTGGGCGCCGGCGATCTTGCTCAGGGCCACGCCATCGGCCATGAATTTGGCATACGGCAGCGACAGCGGCACCGTGTCGCTGAGCTGGATCGCCGTCAGTTTTCCATCCGCGTTCAGCGCGTCCAGCCCGCCCGCGATGTTCGCGGCCGTGTCGGTGACCTGGATCGCGGTCACGTTGGGACTGGCATGCGCCACCATCAGATCCCTGACCGCGACATTGGCCACGGTCACGCGGTACGGGGATTTGATCTTGTCCAGGGCGGCCGCGTCCGCGGTCAGTTGCCAGACCGCCAGGGTCAGCGCCGCGCCGCCGGTCAGCGTGATCGCGGTGAGTTTGCCGTCACCGTTCAGCGCGTCGAGTTGCGCCGTCACCGCGGCCGCCGTGTCCAGCACCGTGAAGGTTTTGACATGCGTGTCCGCCTGCGCCGCCGCCGCGCCGGTGGCGCTGACGCCGGTGAGGGAAGCCATCCAGGCGCCGATGAGCTTACTGAGCGCGGCGGTGTCGTTACTGTACTGGCTGAAGGTGAGCGGCAAGGGTTGCACGTCGCTCAGTTTGATTTCGGTCAGTTTGCCGTAGCCGTTCAGCCTGTCGATCGCCGCCGCGACATTCGCCGCCGTGTCGGTGAGGGTGAAGGATTTCACCATGGCCTGGTTTTGCAACATTCCGGCGTCGCTGGCGGTGGCACCAGTGACGATCAGACCCTGATTGGTCTGGATTTTGGCGATGACCCCCGTGGAGGCGGCGAGTTGCTCCTGTGTCAGCACCATCGGGCGTGTGTCGGTTAGCACGATCGCCCGCAATTTCGTGGCCGCGTTCAGCGCGCTCAGGCCCGCCACCACGCTGGCGCCGGTATCGCGCACCGTGAAGGACGTGACCCTGGCGTTGGCCTGGAGCGAGGCGGCGCCGCTGGCGGCGCTGCCGGCGACCGTGAAACGCTGGCCCTCGGGTAGTTTGGCGAGCATCGCCAGGCCGCTGTTGAACTGCGCCGCCGTCAACGCCATGGGCGCCCCGTCCGACACCACGATTTTGGTGAGTTTCGCATTCGTGCTCAGCATGTCGAAAACGGCGGCGATCGCGGCGGCCTGGTCGGTGATGCTGAACGACGTCACGTGGCTGCTGGCCTGTGCCGCGCCTGCCTCCGCCGCCGTGACCGCGACGAGGGTAACAGTGTAGTTGGCCGGCAATTTGGCCAGCGCGGCGGCATTGGCGTCCATCCGCGCCGGTGTCAGCGTCAACGCGGTGTTATTGGTCAGCGTGATCCCCGTCAGCCGCGTGGCGGCGTTCAGCGCGGCGAGGTTGGCCATCACGTTCGTCGCCAGATCGCTGACGGAGAAAGCCGCCACATGCGGCGCCGTCTGGAAAATCGCCGCGCCCGCCGCCGTGGTATCCGTGATGGTCAGAGAATAGTTGGAGGCAATCTTGTTGAGCAGGGCCGTGCCGTTGGCGAATCGCGCGTCCGTCAGAACGATCGGCGCCGTGTTGGTCAGGGTGATCGCGCTGAGTTTACCGGCGCCGCTCAATGTCTCGAAGGCGGCGGCGATGCTGGCGGCGGTGTCGTTGATGGTGAAGGAACGCACATGGCTGCTGGCCTGCACCGCCGCCGCGCCCGCCGCCGTGACCCCGCTGATCGACACGATGTAGCCCGCGGGCAATTTGCCCAGAGCGGCGGTGTCGTTGAGCCATTGGGGGTAGGTGAGGGAGAACACGCCGCCCGCGCTCAGCTCGATCACGGTGAGCTTGCCCGCCGTGTTCAGCGCGTCGAGATTGGCCGCGATGCCGGTCACCGTGTCGATGACCCGGAACGATGTGACCCGGCTGTTGGCCTGCACCGCCGCGGCGCCCGCGGCGGTGACACTCAACACGTTCACCACGGTTCCCGGCACGAATTTCCCCACCGCCGTCAGATCGGCCAGATAGCGCGCGTACGTCAGCAGGATCGGGGTCTGATCGGTCACGGTGATCGCGGTCAGCTTGTTCTGGCCATTCAGTATATCGAGATTGGCCTGGATGTTGGTCCCGGCATCGGCGACGGTGAACGTGCCTACCCGCGCATTGGCCTGCAGGAGGACGCCGGCCGGGGTCACCACGTTGGCGACCGTCACGGCGACGCCTGGGTCCAGGCGGGCGACCGCCATCGGATTGTCCCAGAAAGTCTGGAGCCCCAGCGTCAGCCCGGCCTCCCCCGTGACCGCGATCACACTGACCATCGGCGTGGCGTTGAGGATGGCGAACCCGGCGGCGACGGCGGCGGCGCTGTCGGCGACCTGGATCGCGTTCACATGCGTGTTGGCCTTCACCCCCGCGAGACCGGCCAGCGTCACCCCCGTCACCGTCAGCGTGTACGGAGACGTGATCCGCGCCAGAGCCCCGGCATCGGTGGTCAGGCGGAGCATCGCCACACTCAGATTGGCGCCGCTGGTCAGCACGATCGCACTGAGCCGCGCCGCCGCGTTCAACGCATCGAGGTTACCCGCGACCGCGCTCGCGCTGTCCGCCACGGTGAAGGATTTCACCCGCGTATCGGCCTGTACCCGTGCCGCGCCCGCCGCCGGCACCCCGCTCAGCGTCAATCCCACTCCCTCCCCCAACATCCCCAGCACCTGAGCGTTCGCCACATGGCTTGTGTACGAGAGGGACAGGGCGCGTGTATCGGTCAGCATGATCGACACGATGTTTCCCGCCGCCGCGAGCAGAGTTAACTTATCAAGAAACAAATTGATGCCATCGGAGCCATCCACGATGATCTGACCCGGAATGGCGCTGCTGGCCTTGTAATTCGCCACCGCGCGCGCCGCGGTCACGGGCGCCGCGGCAGCGGATGCCACGGGCGCGAAAGTTTTTGCTGTCGCGAAAGTCCTTGCTGTCGCGAAAGTCCTTGCTGTTTTGATGAGAGTCGCCATGAAACGTACTCCTGTCGATGCGACGGCTCACCGGTCATGCGACCGTGGGCAACCGCGCTCATTGAGAGGGAAATGACCGTTTTGGCGTGAAGCATGGTGCACGAACAACTGGGGAACAAGCAAGACAAAATCAGCGTTATCCTGGAATGTTGGACCCGCTGACATTTGGTGAATGAAGTATTAACCGGAGCCGTGCGGTGTCGGGATCATTGGGATGGGTGAATGTTTTTGACACATCGGCCATGCTCCGCCCGTGCTCTCGACAGCGCGCGAACCGCGACGCACTCTGTTCCGCCGTGACAAGGAGAGGCACATGGCGGACAATCCACGCTGGACACGGCGGCCCGAGGGCTCGACCTGGGGCGATTTCGGTCCCGACGACGAGAAAGGGCGGCTGCACCTGCTCACCCCTCAAAAGGTGTTGCAAGGCATCGCCGAGGTGAAAACCGGCCGGACGTTTTGCCTGTCGCTGCCGCTGGATTATCCTGGCGGCGCGGTCCTGTCGCCGCGCCGGGTGCCGCCGGTGCTGCGCCCGACGATGCGCGGCGACCGGCCAAACATGAATTATCCGTTACGCTGCGACGATCCCACCGCGACCGATGTGGTGTGCGACGATCAGGTGGTGCTGACGCTGCAATACTCGACGCAATGGGACAGTCTGGCGCATGTCGGGCAGATGTTCGACGCCGATGGCGATGGCCGCGCCGAGGACGTGTTCTACAACGGCTACCGCGCTGGGCGGGATATCATCGGACCCGCCTATTATGATGAGAAGGGGAACATGACGCCGTGCGATGAGACGCCGGGGGCGCGGCATCTCGGCGTGCAGAACATGGCCGAATCCTGTATGCAGGGCAGGGGGGTGATGATCGACCTGGAGGCGCATTTCGGACGCTCGGGGCGCATCGTCAGCCACGCCGATCTGATGATGATCATGGAAAAGGACAAGGTGGTCGTCGAGCCTGGCGATTTCGTGCTGTTCCGCACCGGCTTCGCCGAGATGCTGCTGGAGATGAAGAAACAACCCGACCGGGAGAAACTGTTCGCCTCCGCCTGCGCGCTGGACGGGCGCGACACGAAACTGCTGCAATGGGTCACGGACAGTGGCGCGGTGGCTTTGATTTCCGACAATTTCGCCGTGGAGGCGACACCGGCGCGGCCCTGCCTGGACGATTTCTGCGCCATGCTGCCGTTGCACGCGCATTGCCTGTTCAAACTCGGGTGTTACCTGGGAGAAATGTTTTACCTGACCGAACTGGCGGACTGGCTGCGCGCGCATGGCAGGAGCCGGTTCTTGTTCACCGGTCCGCCCTTGCGATTGCCGGGCGCGGTTGGCTCTCCGGCCACGCCGGTCGCCACGGTATAATACCAGCGGTCCTTGATTGCTGACTCATGCCCTTTTGCCGTCATCCCCCGGCCTGGCCGGGGATCTCTCGCGGCACGGTGCTGTTTCAGATCCTCCGGCCGGGCCGGAGGATGACGAGGACAGGTCATGATCGGAACAGGAACACGCCTGACACGAACCCGTTACATAAGCGCGTGATGATGAGCAGGCGCATGGCCGGAATGCGGGGAACCCATGGGTTCGGACTTCCTTTTCGCATGTGCGGTATCGTATGAGTTGAGAACAGCCAGGCGAGGAATTCTGTGTCAGTCACGGCGAGCGCGTTACGCATGGCGGATTCCATGGCGGACAAGGCAGGTATTTTGCGGCGTCCCCTGCGGGCGGACGTGTTGATCGCGCGGGCCCGGAAACAGACCGGGCTCACGGATTTTGGCACGGAATCCTTTGTCAAACCCCTGCAACGCTTTCTGGCCGCTTGTTCCGCGCCGGAGGCTGATCTCAGCCTGATCGGCCGCATGGCCACTTTCTGGGACGTGACACGATTTTTGTCGAACCTGCTGCGGTTCCAGGCGGAGGAGGTTCGCCAGCCCGCGATCGCGGCACAGCGGATCGAGCGGCCGATCTTCATCACCGGTTTGCCACGCAGTGGGACGACATTTCTCCACCGGTTGATGATGACCGATCCGGACAATCGCGCGCCCTTGGTGTGGGAGACGATTTTCCCCTGGCCGCGCGATGCGGGTCCGGATCGCCGGGCGGCGCGTGTGGCCAGCCAGTTGAAGACCTTTGAGTGGCTGGCGCCGGAGTTCCGGGCCTTGCATCCGCTGGACGCGGCCTCGCCGCAGGAATGCAGTGAGATCACCGCGCATGTGTTCCGCAGTTTGCGGTTTGACACCAATTATCATGTGCCGTCGTACCGGGACTGGCTCGACGGCGATGCGCGGCGGCATTTGCCGGCGTACCGGTTTCATCGCCGGTTCCTGAGGCATTTGCAGTATCAGGACGGAAAACCCAGCCGCTGGGTGTTGAAATGTCCGGAGCATGTGTTCGCGTTGCAGGCCATTCGCGCGGTTTATCCCGATGCGCGGTTGATTTTCGTGCACCGCGATCCGGCGAAGGTGTTGTTGTCCGTGGCGCGTTTGACCGAGGTGTTGCGGCGGCCTTTCATGCGCCGCCTCGACCTGCGCGCGATTGGGCATGATGAGAGTGCCCGCTGGCTCGCGGGGGTGGAGCGGATGATGGAGGTGGGGGAGGACGCCGGCTTCCCCGAGCCTGTGTGTCATGTGCATCACATGGATCTGATAAGCGATCCGGGCGCGGCGGTGGAGGGGGTTTACCGGCATTTCGGCATGGCTCTGCCCGTGGGGGTGGCGTCGTCGATCGCGGCCTATGTGGCGGAAAAGCCCAGGGGCGGGTATGGGGCCCGGCACTATGCGTTTCAGGATCATGGGTTGGATGAGGCGGTGGAGCGGGAGCGGTTCCGGCCTTACATGACGCGGTATGGGATTGCGGCGGAGGCGGCGATGGCGATGGGGTGAGGAAGCGCCTGGGCTCCGCCCCGGACCCCGCCAGGAGGCGCTGCCTCCTGGACCTCCGCCAAAGGCTCGCCTTTGGAAACCTTTTTCTTTGGGCGGGGGGGAGGAAGTTCAGGCGTTTCACGCTTCCCGCCGTGTCAGCCTGAACAAGGGCGCGTGATCAGGCTGTGTCGTCACCACGGCCACGGGCAGGACCGGCCGCGCCTCCGTCCGCTCCACCCGGAACCGTTGCATCAATGACGCCAGCACCAGCACCGCCTCGGCCATCGCGAACCGCGCGCCCACGCAAATCCTGGGACCGGCGCCGAAGGGCATGAACGCGAACCGCGGCGGCGGGGGCGCGTCCGGCATGAACCGCAAGGGATCGAACACGCCGGGATCGCGCCAGAACGCGTGATGCCGGTGCAAGACCCAGGGCGCGATCATCACCACGGCTCTGGGCGGCAAGACCAGCGCGCCAATCCGGTCCCCGGCGATTGCCTCGCGCACCACGGTGAAGGCGGGCGGGAACAG
>JAYVCG010000510.1:0-3172 GCA_043750075.1 Acetobacteraceae bacterium
CTGGTGTGCGCCGGGGTGGCGGTGTCGTTGTCGGGGCGGGACGCGGCCAGGCGGTCGCACCGGCGGAGTTAGGGCTCCGCCCTTGACCCGCCAGGGGCCTTGCCCCTGGACCCCACCAAAGGCTCGCCTTTGGAAACCATCCATTGGGGGGTCAAGGGGTGGAACCAGTCCGGACATCACCGCTTTTCCAGGGATGGGCCAGGCAGACACGGCGGTTCCGCGATGGACCATGCGAAACCAACCGACTATCAGGGGCGTCCCTGACAGAATCGCCATGCCAAGATGTTGAACCGCCTGCTCGCCGGTCTCGTGGACGCCAGCCGCCGTCACGCCCTTCTCGTCGTGCTCGCCGGCCTCCTGCTGGCGCTGCTGTCAGGCGCCGTGGCGGCGGTCCGGCTGGGCGTCACCACCGACACGGACCAGATGTTCGCCGAATCCCTGCCATGGCGGCGCAACGCCATCGCGATGAACAAGGATTTCCCGCAGTTCGTCGATCTGCTGGTCGCCGTGATCGACGCCCGCCAGCCCGAACAGGCCGACGCCACCGCCAATGCCCTGCTCCAGGCGCTGGAGCAGGACAAAACCCATTTCCTGTCAGCGCGGCGGCCCGATTCCTCGCCGTATTTCGACAAGAACGGGCTGCTGTTCCTGGATGTCCCGCGGCTGACGGCGATCATGGACCACACCATCGACGCCCAGCCGTTTCTGGGACAACTGGTGACGGACCCGACGGCGCGCGGATTGTTCTCGGCGCTGGCGCTTCTGGGCATGGGCGTCGCCAGGGCGGGCGCCGATCTGACACCCTATCTGGAACCGATCCGCGCCTTCCACGAGGTGCTGGCCGAGGCGGCGGCGGGCAAACCACGGCCCCTGTCCTGGCAAACGCTTCTGGGCGCCGGACTGTCCGAACTCGCCGGGCCCTACAAATTCGTGCTGACGCAACCGCGGCAGAATTTCGGCTCGCTCGAACCAGGCGGCGCCGCCACCGCGGCCATGCGCGACATCATCGCCGGTCTGGAATTCGTGAAGTCCGGAGAAGCCCGCGTCCGCCTGACAGGTCAGGTCGCCCTGGCCGATGAGGAATTCGCCAGCGTGGCCGAAGGCGCGGTCGAGGGACTGATCGGCAGCGTCGTGCTGATCACCCTCTGGCTGTTCCTGGCGGTGCGCACCTGGCGGCTGATCGTCCCCATCCTGCTCACACTGGGTCTGGGCCTGATGCTGACGGTGCTGTTCGCGGCGGTCGCGGTCGGGACGCTGAACCTGGTCTCGGTCGGATTCGGCGTGCTGTTCGTGGGCATCGCGGTGGATTTCGCCATCCAGTTCTCGGTGCGCTATCGCGAATACCGCCATGTGACCGGCGAGCCTGGACGCGGCATGCGCATGACCGGCGGACGCGCGGGCGTGCAGATCCTGTGCGCCGCCCTGGCGACGGCGGCGGGGTTCCTCGCCTTCGTGCCCACCGCCTTCTCCGGCGTCGCCGAGCTTGGCCTGATCGCCGGAGGCGGCATGATCATTGCCTTCCTCTGCACCGTGACGTTCCTGCCCGCCCTCATCACCCTGTTCAACCCGCGCGACGAAGCCGCCGAGGTGGGATTCCGGTGGGCGCGGCGCCTCGATCCCTGGATCGTGGCCCACCGGCGCGCGCTGCTCGCGGTCTTCGCCGGTCTCGCGGCGCTGTCCCTGGCGGTGGCGCCGCGCCTGAGCTTCGATTCCGATCCGCTGCACACCAAGAACCCCTCGACCGAGGCGATGCTGACGCTGCGCGACCTGATCGACGAGCCGCTGACCAACCCCTACACGATCGACATCCTGGCGCCCGGCATCCCCGCCGCGGCCGCGCTGGCGGCACGTCTGCGCGCCCTGCCAACGGTGGGGGAAGTCCGTTACATCGACAGCTTCGTGCCCGAGGACCAGGACAAGAAACGCGCCATCATCGCCGATGCCCGCGCCCTGCTGGCCCCCACCCTGAGCGCCGCGCCGCCCGCCGCCCCGATCACGGCGGAGCAGGTGCGGATGGCCGCCCGCATGGCGCTGGCGCAAATCGACCCGGCCTTGCCGCGTCTGCCCAAGGACCACCCGCTGGCCCTGGTCGCCGCCGATCTGCGCGCCCTGCGAGAGGTGCCGGACGATGTGGCCCTGGCCACCAACGCCGCGCTGACCCGGTTTCTGCCGTCGCAGTTGGAGCGTCTGCGCGTGGCCCTCAGCGCCGGGGCCGTGACGCGGGCGGACATTCCCCCGGACATCAGCCGCGACTGGCTGCTGCCGGATGGGCGCGCGCGCCTCCAGGTGGTGCCGAAACCCGAGATCCGCGGCCACCGGATGGCGGACTTCACGGCGCAGGTGACGGCCATCGCGCCAGACGCCGGAGGCTCGGCCGTCACCATCGCCGAGACCAGCGCCACCATCGTGGGCGCGTTCCGCACCGCCGCCATCGGCGCCGTGGTGGCGATCCTGCTCATCCTGGCGCTGACATCGCGCCGCTTGCTGGATGTCGTCCTGGTGATGGCGCCGCTGCTGCTGTCGGCGCTGCTGACCCTCTACGTGGCCGTGCTGCTGTCGCTGCCGCTGAACTTCGCCAACATCATCGCCCTGCCGCTGCTTCTGGGCGTCGGCGTGTCCTTCAACATCTACTTCGTCATGAACTGGCGCATGGGCCAGACCGCGCCTTTGGGCTCGGCGACGGCGCGGGCGATCCTGTTCTCGGCCCTGACCACCGCCACCGCGTTCGGTTCCCTGGCCCTGTCCGGGCATCCTGGCACCGCGAGCATGGGTGTGTTGCTTCTGATCAGCCTGGGATGCACGCTGGTGGCGAGTTTGGTGTTCGTCCCCGCCCTGCTGGCCACCCTGGGACCGCCCCCGGAGGGAGTGTGAGGCCGAAGGTGAGCCATGTCGCGGTCAAAGGGGAACACAGCCGGGGCGGCCGGGAGAACGGCCAAAGTGGACGGGCTTTTTAAGGAGAACCATCCATGGCCTGCTCAGCGCCGATGTACTACCTGTTGGAACTCGTGTCCGGGGACGGGACCGGAAGCCTGCTGATGGAACCCGATCTCGCCTCCGCCCTCACCGATGCCATCGCCGATCCGGCGCGGCGGGCGGTGCGGATCACCCTTGGCCGCCAGACCGTGCTGGAAGGCGAGGCCCTGGCCGCCGCCCTGGCGGAAAGGCACGCCGC
>JAYVCG010000511.1:0-10302 GCA_043750075.1 Acetobacteraceae bacterium
GAAACAAGCACCACGCCAAGGCCAACTGGCAGTTCACGAACGAAAACGCTCGCATCAAACTCAAGCATCTTTACCCGTCATTTTAAATGACATTAACCAGTAGTGCGGCCAGGTTGTTGTCGCAGGGTCTTGCTCAGGATCGCGACGTTCAGTGATTCACAGACGGACTTCATGCGTCCATGATTGAAGCCGCGATAAAACAAGTTGTATCCGGCGCTTTTCTGTCTGCCCGCGCCCATGAAGCGTTCGGCACCGGCGTTCAGGGTCTTGTGAAACAACGCGTAGCAGGCGGTGGACACGGCGCGGCGCAATCGTGCCTCGGAGGAAGGAACAGAGGAATCGGCGGACAGAAGGAAACGCGCGACAGCAAGCAAATCAGAAGGGTCAGGCACTTTCGCGCTGCTCCCAGTCCGCCCGGTTCAGTATCTCCACGATCGGATAATGGCCATCATCACGGGCGATGAGCGCGTCGCGCAGTTTCTGAACCAATCGGACGCGCGTCAGCCCAACCCGCTGAGGGTCGCGATCCTGGTCAATGAGAAAAGAGAAGAAATAAACGGGATGATCCGTGGAATCCTGTCCGGTCACGACCCTGACACGATCAACCGTGCCCAGACCAGCGACATGCGCGGCGGCTGCACGGCCAATCTCGGCGAGTTCCGTTTCAGCGATCTTAATCATCACCGGACAATGGAGCAGACGCCACGGCGGCGTCAACGAAACAGATCATGCTACCGAGGCAAGCGTCTGAAGGAAAACAGTCAGGGCTTTGCCCTGAAACCCACCCCATGGCCCCTTGGGAGGCGCCGCCTCCTGGGCCTCCGCCAAAGGCTCGCCTTTGGAAACCATCCCTTGGAGTCTCCCTGGAGGGCGCGCAGGGGCCCGGCCCAATGACCCCGATGCCGTGGGCATCCCGCTCTCCCCGCGCGGTTTACCCCGCAGCCGTGCGAAAACAGGCATTTTCCGCCTCTGCCGCGACAGACGCGACAATTCCCTCCCTGATGCGTCATACCAACGCGACAATTGAACCGCGATGATGGCGCATGACCGACATCGCCTTGGGTCTCGCCCCGGACGAGGCCAATTCCCTCACGGCCGTTCTGCTGGCTGAACTCACCGCGGGGGTGGGCGTGTTCGACGCTGGCCTTTGCCTGCGCGCCACCAGCACCGCTTTGGGCGCCATGCTGGGTCTTCCCGCCAGTTTGACCCGGCCTGACGTGACGCTGGCCGCGCTGATGGACCACGCGGTGGAGCAGGGGCTGACGATGGCGCCCGAGGCCACGTTCGCGCTGTTCCGCCAGCCCATGGGCGGCACCGTGACCTGGATCGGCGCGGCGGAGCGGCATCTGGAACTGACGGTGCGCCCCCTGGCCAAACAGGGGCGGCTCGCGCTGTGGCGCGATGTCACCGAACGTGACCGCGACCGGGAGACGTTGCGTGAGGAACGTGCCCGGACACAACATATGTTGCGTCATGTCACCGACGCGATCGTGTTGATGGACCCGGACGGGGTGATCCTGGAAAATTCCGACCGTTCCGGCCGGTTGCTGGCGGTGCCGCCGGAACTGGTGGTGCCTGGCCAGACCCATCAGGACATCCTGCGCCATCTGTACCGCCGCGGTGATTACGGCTTCGATCTGTCCGAGGACGCGTTCGTCGCGAGCCGCCGCGCCGCCGTGCTCGCCGCGGGCGACCTGACCTTCACCGCGCCGATGCCGAACGGTGTGTGGGCGGAATATAATTTCCGCCCGATGCCCGACGGGCACATGCTTATCATCGTCCGCGACGTCACCGAACTGAAACAACAGGAACAGGCGCTGGTGCGCGCGCGTGATGCCCAGGTGCTGGAGGGGGAGCGGCTGAACGCGATTTTGGATCATTTGCCGGACGGCGTGGCGCTGACCGAGGCGAACGGCGAACTGGTCCACATGAACGCCGCGTCGCGCGAACTCAACCGCTTTCCGCCCGCGGAATCGGGCTTCATCCGCACGATGCGCGACGCGATGCGCTGGCAGCTTGAACATGCGGAACAGCCGCTCAGCCCGGAGGCGATCGAGGCCGATCTGGACCGCCGCATGGCGTTGTTTTCCACCAGCGGGCGGAACCGGCGGGAAGTCTCGCGGCATGGCCGTTATCTCGACATACGGTGGATACCCCTGCCCGGCGGGCGGCGCCTGATCCTGCACCGTGACATCACCGAACTGAAACAGCAGGAACAGGAGCTTGAGAAGACCCGCGACGCGCTGGCGCTGGAAGGGGAGCGGCTGAACACCATCCTCGACAATCTGCCCGATGGCGTCGCGCTGTACGCCGCCAACGGCGACATCCTGCATTTGAATGCCGCCTGTTACGAACTCAATCATTTCCCGCGCGACGTGTTCGCCGGCATCCATAACCTGCGCGAGGGGCTGCGCTGGCAGATCGAGGCCGGTCAGGCGCCGCTCAATCACCCCACGATCGAGGAAGAACTCGATCATCGCATGGGGATTTTCCTCAGGGATGAACGCTACCGGCACGAGCGGCACCGCTATGGCCGTTATCTCGATGTACACTGGATTCCGCTGCCCGATGGCAGGCGGCTGGTGCTGCACCGCGACATCACCGAACTGCGGGAACGCGAGATCGAACTGCGTCACGCGCATGAGGCGATCGAACTCGCCCATGGCCAGATGTACGACGTGCTGGACAGCATGATCGACGGCGTGTCACTGTTCGGCGCGGAGGGCGAGATCCTGTTCGTCAACCGTCCGTTCCAGGTCATTAACAAAATTCCAGACGATGTCTTCGCTGGCTTCAGGGATCTGAGCGATGGTTTGCGCTGGCAGCTCGAATCCGGGGAGATCGCCAGGACACATCCCACCATTGAGGAGGATGTCGCGGCCCTGTACGGCCATTTCACCGAACGTAAGCCGCGGTATCAGGTGCGCCAGACCCGCGATGGACGCTGGATCGATGTGCATTGGCTGCCGCTGCCGCGCGGGCGGATGCTGGCGATCCATCGCGACGTGACCGAACTGAAACAACGCGAACAGGCCGCCGCCGAGGCCCGCGCGCTGATGGAAACCGTGCTCAACAACATGACCGACGGCGTCATGCTGTACGACAACGCCGAAACCTGCGTCTACGCCAACAAAGCCTTCTACCGCATCCAGGAATCGACCCCCGAGCGCATCGCGCGGCTGAAAACCTTCCCCGGCATGATGGACTCGTTGCTGGAACGCGCCGTGATCGACACGCCGTTCCACGCGGCCGCTCTGGCGCGCTTCCGCCTCGCCGATGGCGCCCCCAAATTGCGCCAGTCCTTCGACGGCCGCTGGTCCGAGGGCGCCTTTCACCGCCTCGCCGATGGCGGCACCCTGGGCGTTTTCCGCGATGTGACCGATTTCATGCGTAACGAACTGGAGTTGCGCGAGGCCCGCGTCATTGCCGAGCGCCAGCAGGAGATCATGCGCGTCATGTTCGACAACATGACCGATGGACTGGTGCTGGCGGAGGCGGATGGCGCATGGACCCTGGTGAACAACGCGTTGTACCGGATCAATGGCTGGCCGGTGGACATTCCCTCCAACTCCTGCCTGGCGGAGGATGTGCGCACGTTGCTGGAACGCGGCTTCCTGGAGCGGTGCCTGCCAACGACGGAGGAAGACGTCGCGCGCATCCGCCGCCGCTTCGTCGAGGCCGATGGCTCGCCAGTCGATTTCCACCGCCCGAACGGCAACCGGGTCGAGGTGCGCTGGATCGTCCTCCCCGACGACCGCCGCCTGGGCATGTACCGCGACATCACCGCGTTGAAGCAACAGGAAGAACGGCTCGCGCACGAACGCGACGCCGCCGAGGCTGCCCGCCGGGAGGCCGAGGCGGCGAACCAGGCCAAATCCACCTTCCTCGCCTCCATGAGTCACGAAATTCGCACGCCCATGAACGGCGTGCTTGGCATGATGGAAGTGCTGGAACGTACCGCCTTGTCCGGTGAGCAGCAGCATCATGTCAGCGTCATCCGCGACAGCGCGCAATCGTTGCTGCGGATCATCGACGACATCCTGGATTTCTCGAAAATCGACGCGGGCCGGATGGAACTGGAATCGTTGCCGTTCAGCCTGCACGGGCTGATCGCCGGGGCGGTGGACACGTTCTCCCCCCAGGCGCGGCGCAAGGGGCTCGCGTTGTTCGCCGATCCGCCCGGTCCGGGTCCGGACTGGGTGGATGGCGATCCGACGCGGGTGCGCCAGATTCTGTTCAACCTGATCGGCAACGCGCTGAAATTCACCGAACGCGGCTTCGTGCGGATCAGCGCCACGGGCACGGTCGCGGCGGGTTGCGCCGCCGTGACCCTGACGGTGGAGGACAGCGGCATCGGCATGGACGCGGTGCAACTGGGGCGTTTGTTTCAGCCGTTTTCCCAGGGCGACACCTCCACCACCCGCCGCTTTGGCGGCACCGGCCTGGGCTTGTCGATCGTGCGCCGTCTGGCGGAGCTGATGGACGGTTCGGCCGCCGCGGACAGCACGCCGGGGAGGGGCAGCCGTTTCCTCGTGACCCTGCGCTTTGGTCTCGCGGCGGCGCCGACCGCGGAACTGATCCCGCTCGTGGCGCCCAGGATCGCGGAGGGGGTGGATCTGCCAAGGTTGCTGGTGGCGGATGACCATCCGGTGAACCGGGAGGTGTTGCAGCAGCAGCTTGGTTTATTGGGATTATCGGCCGATCTCGCCGCCGATGGGCGGGAGGCGCTGGATTTGTGGCGCCGGCACCGGCATGGCGTGGTGCTGCTGGACATCCACATGCCCGAGTTGGACGGTTTCGATGTCGCGCGCGCGATCCGGCGGGAGGAAACCGCCGCGGGTTTGAAGCGCGCCGGTCTGATCGCCGTCACCGCCAACGCGCTGAAGGGCGAGGACGAGCGGTGTTTCGCCGCCGGGATGGATGGTTTCGTGGCCAAGCCCGTTTCGCTCGACACGCTGTCGCGCGCGTTGAGCCGTTTCGTGCCCGGACTGGGGACGGGCGTGGCTGGTCCGCCCGCCGGTGGCGCGTTCGATCCCGAGGCGTTGCGCGGGTTGTTTGGCTCCGATCCCGCGCGGTTGTCACGGCTGTTCGAGACGTTCGCGGATTCCGCCATGGCGGATCTCGTCACGTTGCGGAGCGCGCCCACGGCCTCGGTGCTGGCCGAGGCGGCGCATCGGTTGAAGGGCGCCGCGCGCATGGTGGGTGCGCGGATTCTGGCCGATCAGGCGTCGCGGGTGGAGACCGCCGCGCGGGCGGGGGATGTGGAGGGGGCGTTCGCGGCCTCGGAGGGGATGACGGCGATGCTGGTGGAGACCACGGAGGCGGCGCGCGCCAGTTTCGCCTCCGGGCATGGGAAGTAGGTAAGGAAGGCCGGGGCGCTGCCCCGCGCCCCGCCAGGGGCCTGGCCCCTGGACCTCATTCCCTGGTGACTCCCATGGATGGTTTCCAAAGGCCCGGCCTCAGTCCCTGGACGGCACGAACATGTACCCAACCCCGCGCACACTGCGGATCGCCTCCGGCTTGCCAGGATCGATCTCCACCTTCCGCCGCAGCCGCATGATCCGGTTATCAATGGCGCGATCGAACGACTCCGCCTCACGGTGAGAGGTCGCCTCCAGCAACCAGTCCCGCGACAAGGGCCGGTTCGGATTTTCCACCAGCAGCCGCAACAAATCGAACTCACTGGCGGTGAGCGGGTCCTCCACCCCATCCGCCAGCGTCAGCACCCGGCGCTCCAGATCGAGCGTCGCGGTGCCCACGCGTGAGCGGGTCAGATGAGAAGGCGGCGCCGCGCCATTAATGGAACGGCGCAGCACGGCGCGCACACGGGCGAGCAACTCACGCGGCTCGAATGGTTTGGGGATATAATCGTCTGCACCCGATTCCAGCCCGATCACCCGGTCCACGGTATCACTGGCCGCGGTCAGCATGATGATGCCGACGCGGTTGGAGCGCGCGCGCAGCCAGCGGGCCAGGGTGAACCCGTCCTCGGGTTCGCCAAGGTGAACATCGAGGATGGCGAGATCAGGAAGGCTGCTCTGGGCCACGCGCTTCAGGTCGGCGCCGGAAGCGAGCGCGGTGACGCGCAAGCCGTTTTTACCCAGGAATTCCGTCACAACCTGGCGTTGAAATGCCTCATCCTCGACCAGGATGATTTTCGCGGGACCGCTCAAGGCAACTGTGCTCCCCCCATGGGTTGGGGAGAGTATCGCAGGAGTTCCGCGCCGTGGCCAAGGGGTGGGGCGGGGGACACGGCGGCGAGACGAGGACGGTCTCTGATGCAAGAGAAATGAAACCAGTGGCCGTGTATGGGATTGAGGGCATTTATTTTTATTCCCTCAGGGCCGCGCGTGAAAAGACAGCGAACGCGGAGGCTCATGAATACAGCAGTGAACAACAAGGGAAAAGCATCAGAAACCAGCCGGAAAGGTTGATTTCAGCATGAGTGCCTGACGCGTTTCCGGGCCGTTCACCGCGCCAGCCACACCTGATCCAGGATGCATGCACCCTGTCTTTTTCGTTGTCTCGCCGTAGCTTTTTCCGTCTGACGGCGGCCGCCGCCTGTCCGCTGTGCGCGACGGCCGAAAGCGCCGAACCGCACGGCGCCGGAACGCCACACTGGAGTTACGAGGGGAGCGGAGCACCCGCCCAATGGGGGGCATTGTCGCCGGATTTCAAAACCTGCGCGGTGGGCGCCGAGCAGACCCCCATCGACCTGCGCGGCGCCATCCGGGCGGCGCCCGGACCCGTTACCTTTGGTTACCAGAAAATGCCTCTGACGGTGCTCAACAACGGCCATACGATCCAGGTCAACACGCCGCCCGGCAACAAGATTAGCATCAACGGCACGACGTATGAGTTGCTGCAGTTCCACTTCCATCATCCCAGCGAGCATCTGCTGGAAGGGAAATCGCTCGCCATGGAACTGCACTTCGTCCACAAGGCCGCGAATGGCGCGCTGGCGGTGGTCGGTGTGTTCCTCCAGCCCGGCGCCGCCAATCCGGCGTTGAACCCGGTCTGGGACGCGATGCCCGCGAAGGCCGGGCCCGCCACGCTGGTGAGGGACGTGACGATCGACCCCGCCCGTCTGCTGCCGGAGGAGCGGGGGTATTTCCGTTACATGGGCTCGCTGACCACGCCGCCGTGTTCCGAGGGGCTGACCTGGACGGTGTTCCGTTCGCCCATTCAGGCGTCGCCGGAGCAGATACGGGCGTTTGGGGCGTTGTTCCCGATGAACGCGCGGCCGGTGCAGTCACTGGGGCGAAGGTTCTTGCTGGAGTCGTGAGTGATTTATCCGGCTTTCCGCGCGCGTGCCGCGGCGAGCCGGATGGCGCGTGTCAGGTGAACCATGGTGGTGGAGGGAGGGCCAAAGGGTTTTCCCTCGTCTTCCCGCGCCAGCAACTGACGCTCAGCCCGTTGTTCCGCGCCGTCGATATGGTCCAGCAACCGCGCGCAGTCGGGGCGCTTGCCCTTCGCGGCGTCGTATTCCGGGCAAAGGCGCTGAAGATGCCTTTGCATCGCGTCCCCCGTGTCCGGACGGTCGAAATCCGCTTTGTGCAGAATGAGCCACAACTCGAAGCAAGGGTTGGAACGCGCGACACCGATGCCCTTGGCCTCGCATAACCCCACGGCTTCATCGAAACGCGGATGCTGGTCGCGGTCGAAGACGGCCCAGATCGCGTCATTCTCCTCATAGGAGTCGGTCTTGCCGTGTTTTCGGCGGTTCTTTTGGTGCTGACTCGCGAGGTCCACGGCCCTCTGGGCGATGGTCATGGGCATCCCGGCGGCGGGCTCTATCACCAATATCACCAGCGCGTCCTGAATCGTGGCCTGGAGCGCGTAAAAGTACTCCGGTTCGGTGTTCTTGCCCTCGCAGATAATGGTGAAGCGCTGTTTGGGCTCGCGGGTGGGGCCGCGGCGGCGCAAGGACGCGGGTGGGGAACGGGCCATGCGTCAGGATGTCGTGAGAATGTCTGCAATACGGCCAGAAAACGGGATCGCGCCAAAACGGCCCTGGAGATACCCGCGTTCCAGATTGTCGCCCTCGCGCGTGCGGAAATCGGTCAGGGGGTAGAGATGTGTGGCGCCTTCGGGATCCTTCTCCGTCAGCCAGATCTGGTCACGGCGTAGATGCCTTGAAGTGAGCAGGTTGGTGTCATGCGTGGTCGCGATGAGTTGCGCGCCCTTGGGGTTGGTCTCGGGGGAGGAGAACAGGGCTATCAGCATTTCGCAGGCATGGGTGTGGAGGCTGGCGTCGAGTTCGTCGACGACCATGATCCCGCCAGTGTCGAGGGCATGAAACACAGGGATTAGTAATCCAAGGAGGCGTTGGGTGCCTTCGCTTTCCTCAGCTATGTCCAGGTAGACCGCTTCATTCTTGACCCCAGAATGGGCGAGTTGTAATTGAGTTGGTTCATGGCCCATTGGACGGAATATTGCTATACCATCAGAAAATTTCGACACTGTTGCCATTCCGGTTTGCCCGAATTCCTGACGTACTTGTTTCATGATGTCTTCAAGGCTCGTGCTGGAATCAATTTTTTTGACACTCTGGCCAGTATCGGTATTTTTAATCCGGTATCCCAGGATACCCGTACCAGAGGCTTTCAAGAACTGGATGATTCGTGCATCCATTGTTTTATCTGACAGATTTTCCGCCAACTCAGGGTATGCAACCTCTTCTTCCATAATATTTTTAAAATATGAGCTGACTCTGGTAAGTTCTTCATGCCCGTTCTGCGCCGCCGCGGACAAGAACAAGCTGTTGGGTCTGGTCAGCTCCGATATGATCTGGTTACGCCCCTTCAGATTGCGGCCAAAACGAAAATGAAACCCGTTCCGCTCAAAAAGCGTCTGGCGCTTCTCGTTTGGAAACGCGAACAGCCATTCAGCCGTGAAGACATCATTGGTTGCCTCGAAACCGTAATGATACCGCACATCGTTGACGACGAAATCCATCTCCATATGCGACGGAACAGCCGTGCTTGCCGGATCCAGCGCGAACGGCGCGCGCGGAACGCCGCCATCGGGCTCGCCACGGCTGTGCGAATACAAAACGGCGGAGCGCATCCACCGCAAGGCGCTGACCAGATTGCTCTTGCCCGACGCGTTGGCCCCGTATGTCACCACCACGGGAAGCAGATGACCTCCAGGAACCTGGCGGCAGGGGATCAGACCGGCGGTGGGGCCGCCGAGGGAGGACGCCACCAGGGACAATTCCTGGTGGTCCCGCAAGGACCGGTGATTGGTGACGCCAAATCTGAGCAGCATGTTCGCCTCGTTCACCTCCTGATAGCACTTTATCACGCGGATTTGTCAAAATCGCGCGAAGACAGCGCCCTGTCAGCGATCAGATGGCACTCTCTCTTCCTTTAATCCCCGGCCTGGCGTCCTGACCGAACCTCACTCCACGAACGCCGACCGTCCCCGCTTCAAAAACGACCCCACGCCCTTCTCCGCCACCAGCACGTCGTTTTCCACCACCACCCGTCCGCGCACCAGCGTCGTGACCGGCCAGCCGGTGACCGCGATCCCCTCATAGGGCGTGTAATCGCTGCCATCGTGCAGGTCGGCGTGCCGGATCGTGCGCGTGATCGAGGGATCCCAGATCGCGATATCCGCGTCGGCGCCGATCGCGATGCTGCCCTTGCGCGGATACAGGCCGTACGCCTTGGCGTGGTTCGTCGCGGTGATCCGCACGAAATGCGTGAGATCGATGCGTTTCTTCATCACCCCTTCCGAGAACAGGATCGGCAGCCGCGTCTCCACCCCCGGAATCCCGTTCGGCACCCAGCGGAAACTGGTGCGTCCCTTCGGCAGCAGCTTGCCTTTTTCGTCATTGTAACGAAACGGGCAGTGATCGGATGAATAAAAATCGAAAATCCCCTGCTCGATGCCGGCCCAGCAGGCGTCCTGCGAGGGTTTGTCGCGGGGAGGGGGGCTGCAGACATATTTGGCGCCTTCCATGTTCAGGCCCTCCAGGTCTTTTTCCGTCAGCACCAGGTATTGCGGACAGGTCTCGGCCAGGACTTTCACGCCGCGGGCGCGGGCGCGGGTGATTTCCTCGATCGCGGCGCCGTTGGAGACGTGGACGATGACCACCGGCACGCCCGCGACCTCGGCCAGGGCGCAGGCGCGGTGCGTGGCCTCGCGCTCGGCGGGGATGGGGCGGGAGGTGGCGTGGAAGCGGGGCGCGATCTTGCCCTCGGATTCCAGTTTGGCGGTCAAATAACGAATGATGTCGTAATTTTCCGCATGCACCATGACCAGCGCGCCGGTGCCGCGGGCGACTTCCATGACCTT
>JAYVCG010000512.1:0-3681 GCA_043750075.1 Acetobacteraceae bacterium
AGAATCATATCTGTCTTTTGCTTATATTGCAGAAAATCCAGCCACTGCAAGAGCTTGACAAGTTAGAAATTAACTAACAATTCAAACTGAGGCACTACCCAGTCTCCATTGGGTCATGGACATGGTCTTCCGCGACGATGAATGCCGCATCCGGACCGGTCACGCCCCCGCCAATGTCACCACCCTCCGGCACATGGCGTGCAATCTGTTGCGAAGGACGCCGGGGAAAATTTCCCGCCGCGCCCGGCGCAAGGCCGCCGCCTGGGATGACGATTTCCTGGAAACCCTGCTCGGAGGGTGATTTTTCACCCGATTGCCCTGCCTGCTGCATTTGTTCTTCGCGATCTTCAAACTCAACCGGCTCAGCCAGGGCGGCGGAGTGGAAATCAACGAAACCGGAAGCTGCCATGTCTCCACCACCCTGGCGCCGGAGCAGACGGACGACCGGGCTTACGCGGGAATGCGCTCGGTCGATGAGGAGTACCGGTTGAACGATTCCAGCCTGCTGGACGCGGTTGACGAGCACGGCGGCCGGGTGCGCCAGCAGATCATTTCGGTGTTCCCCACTTTCGTGATGCAACGCACGCAGAACGTCATCGCGGTGCGCCATTTCCTGCCGCGCGGTCTGGACAAGACCGATTTGCACTGGATTTTTCTCGGTTACGCGGACGATACGCCTGAGCTGCGCACCCGCCGCCCGCGGCAGATGAACCTCGCCGGACCGGCGGGATATGTGTCGCTGGAGGATGGCTGCATCGGCGGCTTCGTGGAACGCGGCGCGGCGGCGGCGCTGCACAGGACTTCGATCATGGAGATGGGCGGCACGGATACCAAAAGCCAGGACACCCGCGCGACCGAGGCGGCGATCCGCGGTTTCTGGCGGTTCTGGCGCGGTCTGATGGGTGTCTGATGATGGTTTTCCCCCGCGCTCACGGGGGAAAACCATCACCCGCTGTGCTTACCGGATGGGCGAGAACGCGGCGGGCATCACGAACGCGTTTTCCTGCTTCACCACCACGCCCGGCGGGTTGCGCGCGGGCCAGTTGCCGGTCGCGGCGGCGGCGGCGCGCACGCTGGTCCGTTCATTGGCGTCCTTGTACGCCCAGATGTGAACCCATTTGTTCAGCGCGCCGAACTCCGTGTACAGGCCGGCGACGAGCGGGGAGAATTTCTGCCGGCCTTCGATCTTTTCAGACCAGCGTTCGAGCAAACCGGGGATGGAGCCCGCGGTCAGCGTGTATTGGCGGATTTCGAACAGCGGGCCGATTTGCCGTGGTGTCAGCGCCGGCGAGAAGGGGGCGGGGTGGAACACCTCGCTTTGCTGGTCCACGACGAATTCGCGGATCGCCGGGGGCCAGCCCGCGTCCTTGGATGCCGCGGCACGGACGCTGGCGCGGTGTTCGAAGCTGTCATAAGCCCAGACATGGATGATCTGGTTCAGCGGGCCGACTTCCGTGTGCCAGAACGCGGCCAGTTTGGAGTGTTTCTCGCGCACCGGCAGGGCCTCGCCGAAGCGTTTTTCCGCTTCCGCCAGTGTGCCGGGCTGAAGTGTGTAAGTACGCATTTCGACGATCATGGATGATCCTCCCCTTTTGGTATGGTGATGGCATGGTAGGGCATTTTGGCGGGACGGGAAATGTCAGGGCTTTGCCCTGAAACCCACCAGGAGGCGCCGCCTCCTGGACCTCCGCCAGGTGCCGGGCACCTGGACCCCATCCAGGGAGTCACCAATGGATGGGGTCCAGGGACGGAGCCCCTGGGAACCTCCCCTGGGAACCTCCCCTGGGAACTTCAAAGCCCACACGCGATATCCAGCGCCATCCGTAACAACTTATCACTCGCCTCCGGCGTGCGAAACGCGCTGTGCGCCGACAACGTGACATTCGGCAGCGTCGTCAACACATCCCCCGCCGGCAAAGGCTCCGTGCCAAACACATCCAGGGCCGCGTGCCGCAAACGCCCGTCCCGCAACGCCGCGATCATCGCCGCCTCATCCACCATCGCCGCCCGCGCGGTGTTCACCAGCAAAGCACCCGGTTTGATCTTCGCGATGCGCGCCGCGTTCAAAAAATTCCGCGTCTCATCATTCAATAACAAATGCAACGACACCACATCGCTTTCCGCCAGCACCGTGTCCAGAGCGGCGAACACCACCCCGGCGGCGGTCTTCGGCGTCCGGTTCCACGCCAGCACCCGCATCCCCGAACCACCCGCGATCCGCGCCACCTCGGCAGCGATGCCCCCAAACCCGATCAGACCAATCGTCTTGCCCGTCAGCTCCAGTCCCTCGGTGCGAAGCCACTGACCCGCCCGCATCCCCCGGTCCATGCCGGCCAGCCCCCGCGCGGCGGCCCACATCAGGGCGATCGTGTGCTCCGCCACGGCGGTATCGCCATACCCCTTGATGATGTGAACGGTGATGCCAAGCGCCGCCAGTTCCTCAGGGTTCATGTAACTGCGCGCGCCGGTGCCGAGGAAAATCACATGCTTCAGGCCCGTGCAAAGCCGCATCGCCTCCGTCGGCAACCTGGTGTGATCGTCAAGAATGAAATCGTACCCCGCGAGCAAACCCGGCAACGCCTCAGGCGGGATGTCCCCCTGCTCGTTCACCGTCACGGGTGGATCATCCGGCCGCGCCACGCGATGGAACACCGATGCGAGGTCATCGACGGCATCCATGAACAAGCCCCGCATCCGATTCTCCCGCGTTTCACCAATGAACTGTGCCGCTTCGTCCCGGCGCGAGCAACCTGACATGCCATCCATTCGTGGTAAGAAGACAGACCGAACCCCGGATGACCCGATGCCGCGTAAATCCACGATGGAGATTGAGACGCACAAGGCGGCGCCCAGATCAGCCCAAACACCCGCCCAGGCACTGGCCCGGACCGCCGGAGCAAAGGCGGCGGCGTCACGCCGGGCCGGGAAAGCCTCCCCCGGCGAGGCGGCGCGGCGCGGCAAACGCTCATTGTCCGGACGTCTGCTCCGCCTTGGCGTGATCCTCGCCGTCTGGAGCGCGGTGGCCCTCACCGTGCTGTTGATCTGGGCCGCGCATGACCTGCCGCGCCCGGAATCCGCGATGGACGCCACGCGGCGGCCCGCCCTGATCCTGCAGGACCGCTCCGGGCAGACGATCGCGACCTATGGCGATCTCGTGGGCGAACCGCTCCGCCTCAAGGACATGCCGTCCGAGTTGCCCGCCGCCCTCATCGCGGTCGAGGACCGGCGCTTCCGCCAGCATTTCGGCATCGATCCCGTCGGTCTCGCCCGCGCGCTGTGGGTCAACATCACCTCGGGACGGCTGGTGCAGGGCGGCTCCACCATCACGCAACAGGTCGCCAAGACACTGTTCCTGTCCAACGAGCGCACCTTGCGCCGGAAAATCCGCGAATTTCTGCTGACAGTCTGGCTGGAGCGCACCTTCTCCAAGGATGAGATCCTCGAAATCTATCTCAACCGCGTCTATCTCGGCGCGGGCACCTGGGGCGTGGACGCGGCGGCGCGGATGTATTTCGGCATCTCCGCCCGCAAGGTCAATCTCTGGCAGGCGGCGATGCTGTGCGGATTGCCGCGCGCGCCCTCGCGGTTCAATCCGCGGGTGAGCTTCCCGGCCGCCACGATCCGCGCGAAGGAGGTGCTGACCGCCATGGCCGAGACCGGCGCCATCACCCCCGAACGCGC
>JAYVCG010000513.1:0-3013 GCA_043750075.1 Acetobacteraceae bacterium
CGCCGGGCTGCGCGCAAGGCGCCAAGGCGAGCACGGACATCACCTATTGGCCGCACGCCATCCGCGCCGGGGTCGAACTGCGTCCGCGCTGCCGGGTGCGGGAAATCACGACCAATGAACACGGCATGGCCTCGGGCGCGATCTATTACGATGCCGAGGGGGTGGAGCGGTTCCAGCCGGCGGAGATGGTCATCCTTGCCTGCAACGGCATCGGCACGCCGCGCTAGTTGCTGAACTCCGCGTCGGCGCGCTTCCCGGACGGGCTGGCCAATACCAGCGGCCTGGTGGGCAAGAACCTGATGCTGCATCCCTGGCCGCAGGTGCGCGGCTATATCGACGAGCGGGTGGATGGCGACCACGCCCCCATGCTGAGCCTGTGGAGCAAGGAATTCTACGAAACCGATCCCGCGCGCGATTTCGTCCGCGGCTACACGTTGCAGTTCCACCGCGGCACCGGCATCGTCAACGAGGCGATCACCAGCATGGCCGCCGGGCATTTGCCGTGGGGCGGGGAGCACCATCGTTCCTTCCGCGGACTGGTCCACAAGCGGCTCCAGATCGGCATCGCCTGCGAGGATCTGCCGGAGGAACACAACCGGGTGACGCTCGACCCCGTGCTGAGGGACAGCCACGGCATTCCAGGCGCGAAGATCGATTACGTCATCAGCGAGAACACGCGCCGGATGATGGAACACGGCATCGCGCGGGCGGAGGACATCCTGACCGCGGCGGGCGCCACCAACCTTTATACATCGCGCACCATCCTCAACAGTCCGGGCCATTTGCTGGGGACGGCGCGGATGGGTAACGATCCGGAACGGTCCGTGGTGAACGCCTGGGGCCGTTGCCACGACGTGAGGAATTTGTTCATCGTCGATGGCAGCATCTGGGTCACGTCCGGGGGCGTCAACCCGACCTCGACCATCCAGGCGCTGGCGCTTTACATCACGGACAGCATCAAACAGCGTCTCGCGACGCTGTTTGATGACTGAACCGCCTCACGCCGCCGCCGCGAGCACCATCCGGGACGCCTTCTCGCCGATCATGATGGACGGCGCGTTGGTGTTGCCCGAGGTCAGCGTCGGCATGATCGAGGCATCGGCGACCCGCAGCCCCTCCATGCCATGCACGCGCAACTGGTCATCGACCACCGCCATCGGGTCCGCGCCCATCTTGCAGGTGCCGACCGGATGGTAGGTGGTCTCGGCGTTGTTACGGACCCAGTCGAGCAACTCGTCATCGGAATGGATGTTCACGCCGGGGCTGATTTCATCGGTGGCGATCCCCTTCATGGCGGGCGCGGTCATGATGCGCCGCGCGATCCGCATCACTTCCAGCGTCACGTCGCGGTCCAGTTGGGCGCTGAGGAAATTGAACCGGATCGCCGGCGGCGTGTTCGGCGCTTTCGAGGACACATGGATGCTGCCGGTGCTTTCCGAGCGCAAAATGTTCATGATCGCGGTGACGCCGGACTCTTTCGCGAGTTTGAAGTTCGGCGCGGCCAGGAACGGAATCCATGAAATCACCGCGTCCGGCGCGTCCAGTCCGGCGCGGGTGCGGACATAGGCGCGGATCGGCGAGGCGGGCAGGCCAAGCAGCCCTTTCCTGGTCAGGCCGTATTTCAGCGCCTGCCAGACAAGGCCCAGGCCGCGCGCTTTGTCGTTATAGGTCATGCCAAGCGCGGATGGCACCGTCCATTTCATGCGGGGTGAGTAATGATCGCGCAAATTCTCCCCGACGCCCTTCAGCGCGTGACGCACCGCGATGCCGAGTTCCTGCAGCCGTTCCGGCTGGCCGATGCCGGAAAGTTCCAGGAGCTGCGGGGAATTGATCGAACCGCCGCTGACGATGACCTCGCGGCCCGCGCGGGCTTCGTGGCTTTGTCCGTTCAGGGTGTAGCGCACGCCGGTGCAGCGTTTGCCCTCGAACAGCAGGGCTTCGGTCAGCGCGTTGGCCTGGATGGTCAGGTTTGGCCGTCCGCGCGCGGGGTCGAGATAGCAGAAGGCGGTGCTCATGCGGCGGCCGTTGCGGATCGTGGACTGGGTCATGCCGATCCCGTCCTGCGCCGCGCCGTTATAATCTTTGGTGTATTTGATCCCGACCTCGCCCGCGGCTTTGATGAGGGCGTCGTAGATCGCGCCGGTTTCGTTGTTCTCGGTGACTTTCAGCAATCCGTCACGGCCGCGGTATTCCTCGTCTCCCTCGCCCTGATAGCTTTCCATGTCGCGGAAAATGGGCAGCACCTCGCGGTAGCTCCAGCCGCGATTGCCGAGTTGCGCCCAGGTATCGTAGTCCTGCGACTGGCCGCGGACGAAGACCATGCCGTTGATGGAGGACGAGCCGCCCAGCAGTTTCCCGCGCGGAACGGGTACGCGGCGCTGGCCGGTGGCCGCTTCGGGCTCCGAGGCATAGAGCCAGTTGGCGGCGGGGTTTTCGATCAGCCTGGCGAAGCCGACCGGCACGCGCGACCAGGGATGGCTTTCGCGTCCGGCTTCCAGCACCAGCACCTTGTATTTTGGATCGGCGCTGAGACGGTTGGCGAGCACCGATCCGGCCGATCCGGCGCCCACCACGATATAGTCAAAAACCTGGCTTTCCATCATGCTTTCCCCTTTGATGACGATGATCTTGTGTCCGTGGTCATCGTCTCTTTCCCTTGGCTGTTGTCCCGCTGGTCTGTCACGCCATCGCCATTCGCCCAACGTTACGTTCCATCAGCAATGGCCGCACCCAGCGGGCGAAGCGCGTGGCTTCCTCATCGTGCAAATATCCCGACAGGCAGAACGACGAGCATCCCAGGTCGATGAATTCCTGTAATGTGTCCGCGCACTGACGCGGATTGCCCACCACCACGATCCCGGCGCCTGGACGCGCGCGCGTCACGCCGGTCCACAGATGCGGGCCGATCAGTTCTCCGTGCTCGCGCGCCAGTTGCTGCACGCGCTGGTTGGCGGCGGAGCTGGCGTAATGGGTGCGGATGAAACGGGTTTGCGCCTCGGTCACATCGCGCACC
>JAYVCG010000514.1:0-3099 GCA_043750075.1 Acetobacteraceae bacterium
GGCCGCGGCCAGTCCTTCGCGGCCCGCTGGGCGGAACTGGTGTTCCTGATCCACCACGATCTGGAAGCCGGAAAGAAAAGCTACGCCGCCTTCAAGGCCGCGGTCGCCGCCGAGGGCCGCGATCCCGCCTCGGTGCATGTCGCGCCCGCGTGCTATATCTGTGTCGCGGAATCGGAAGCCGCCGCGATGGAGAAGAAAGCCACCGTCGAGGCGACGGCGCGGCCGATCGACGCGCTGGTGCTGATTTCAGAAGTGTTGAATTACGATTTCTCGAAGAAAGGCTATGACGAGCCATTCAGTGACGAGGAACTCGCCGAACTGAGCTGGCACGGCTTCCGCGACCGCGTGGTGACGTATTCCGGCAAGAAAAACCCCACCGTGCGCGATTTCGTGGAAGTGTCGGGCCGCGGCACGGTGAAGGAGCACAAGATGTTCGCGGGCACCCCGAAACAGGTCGCCGATCAGATGGAGGAATGGTTCACCGCCCCCGCCTGTGATGGGTTCGTCATCGCCGCGACGCACATGCCCGGCTCATACGAGGACGTGGTGCGCCTGCTGGTGCCCGAACTGCAACGGCGCGGGTTGTTCCACAAGGACTACGAGGGCACGACGCTGCGGGAAAACCTGGGTTTACCGATCCCCCGCGCCGCCGACTGGCACCGGCGCCGGGCGTCTGAAAAAAGCAAGGCCGGTTCCGCGTGACGGACCGGATCCCCTCCATGGGAGTCTCCATGGATGGTTTCCAAAGGCCCGGCCTTTGGCGGGGCGCGGGGCGGCGCCCCGTCTTTACTTCCCGCTGGCTTCCCGCCCGCACGTCTCCGAACGCGCGGAGAACACGCGCCAGACACTGAAGCCCGTCATTTCCAGTACAGACATATGCACGAGTAACCACACCGTAACCGCCCGCGCGCATTATCACCGGCATGATCCGACATGCATCGCAAGGGGGCAACATGCCTGGTGTGAGACTCAATCGCCGGCGTTTCATCGCCGCGGCCACGGGCATGGTGTCCGCGGCGGCGGCCCGGAGCGCGATGGCTGAAGCGGAAACCCTGGCGGCGGACCCCGCCGCTGTTCAGAAAGCTCAGCCAGAGGCTGCCCAGGAGGCGCGGCCCGCCGGGCAGACGCTGGCGTCTCCGAAAGGGAAGGTCATTCTGTCCATCAGCGGCAGGATCAGCGTGACCAACACGGCCAGCGCGGCACGGTTCGACCGTGAGATGCTGGAAGACCTTGGCCTCGCCAAATTCACCACCATGACACCATGGTACAACGAGCCAGTGACGTTCGAGGGGGTCAGGCTGGACCGCCTGATGCGGGTGGTCGGCGCGTCGGGCGAGCAATTGCGGGCACGGGCGCTCGACGATTACACGACGGAAATTCCGATCGCGGATTTCGAGCGGTATCAGACGATCCTGGCGATGAAACGGAATGGCGATTACATGCCGGTCACCGACAAGGGCCCCTTGTTCATCGTCTATCCGTTCGACAGCCATCCCGAGCTGAAACACCAGCGCTTCTATGCCCGTTCCGCCTGGCAGGTCGCCCGCATGACCGTTACCTGACAGGTTGGACGCGATGATCAGCTCCATGTTGACGCTTCAGGCATCCCCTGACATGACCTCCGTCCGCTGGATCAGAACGGCGCTGGTCGCCATTCTGGCCGCGCTGTTGTTCTCCGCCGCCTATACCACGACCCTGACCATCGAGCGGCAGGCGACCTTGCAAAAGGTCAGCCGCTATAACGCCACCTGGCTCGCCAGCCAGGCCAGCGCGCAGGTGGTGCGGTTTCAGGAACGGGTGGCCGAATACGGGCTGCCCGGCCTCGATGTGGACGCGGACGAGGTGAAGGTGCGCCTCGACGTGCTGACCAACCGCGTGCAGGTGCTGACGGCGGGGGAGGCCGGAGAACTGATCGGCACCGACCCGGCGCTGACCGGGATCGTCGCCAAATTCGCCAGGGCGGTCGTCAGGGCGGATACCCTTCTGGGCGATCTGGACAAGATCGGGACGCGGGTGGAGCTGCTGGGGCTGATGGAGCCGCTGGTGGCCGATCTGGCGCGGCTGGCGGCGACGCTGAACCAGCGCAGCGGCGATCTGGTGGCGCGTCATCAGCACGACCTCAATCATCTGCACTGGGTTTTCTCCACGCTGATGATCGGCGTCGTCGCCTGCGCGGTGACGCTGCTGTTCTTCATCAACTGGATCCATAAACGCTTCGTGCGCCAGTTGCTGGCCGCCAAGGAAACCGCCGAGGCGGCGAACGCGGCCAAGTCGCGCTTCCTGGCGAACATGAGCCATGAACTCCGCACCCCGATGAACGGCGTACTGGGCACGGTCGAACTGATCAAACAGGGCACTCTGTCCACCGAACAGCGCCGGTTCGCCGACATCGCGCACCAGTCCGGCAAGGTCATGCTGGACCTGATCGCCACCATCCTGGATCACTCCAAGATCGAGGCGGGCCAACTGGATCTGGTGGAAGGTCCGGTGGACATGCGCGGCGTGGTGGAAAACGCCACCGACATGCAGCGCGCGGATGCCATCACCAAGGGACTTTCCCTCACCACCAGCCTCGCCGCCGACGTGCCGGTGACGCTGCTGGGGGATGCGGGACGGCTGCGTCAGGTGGTGATCAACCTCGTGGGGAACGCGGTCAAGTTCACCCAGACCGGGGAGGTCGCGGTCAGGGTCACGGTCGAGGATGCTGACGATGAAACCGCCACGCTGCGGTGCGAGGTGCGCGATACCGGCGTTGGCATCGCCGCCGACCAGTTGCAACGGATTTTCGAGGCGTTCGCGCAGGCGGACGATTCCTCCACCCGCCGCAAGGGCGGCACCGGCCTTGGTCTCGCGATTGCCCGTCAGCTCGTGGAACTGATGGGTGGCAGGATCGGCGTGGTCAGCCAGCCGGGGAAGGGCTCGACATTCTGGTTCACCGTGCCGCTCCGCCGTCCCTTGGGTGACGCAACCGCGCGGGATCAGGACGCGGCGCCGATCGCCAACCTGGCCGTGCTGGTCGTCACCGCGGATGAGCACGAACGCAACCTCGTGACGGAATGTTTGTCGTCCTGGACCATCTGGCCGGTGTGTACTGACACC
>JAYVCG010000515.1:0-9245 GCA_043750075.1 Acetobacteraceae bacterium
CGGGTGACGCTGGTGAGCGGTCCTGTTTCGATGCCCGATCCGCCCGGTGTGACGGTACGGCGGATCGAGAGCGCGGCGCAAATGCTGGATGCGTGCCGCGCGGCATTGCCCGCCGATGCCGCGATCTTCGCCGCCGCCGTGGCCGATTGGCGCGTGGCCAACGCCGCGGGGGGCAAGATCAAGAAACAGCCGGGCGCGGCGGCGCCCGTGCTGGAACTGGTGCCCAATCCCGACATCCTCGCCACCATCGCCGCACCCGGACCGGCGCGGCCCAGACTGGTGGTGGGGTTCGCGGCGGAGACGGGCGATCTGCTGGAGAACGCGCGGTCGAAATTGCGGCGCAAGAACGCGGACTGGATCGTGGCCAACGATGTGTCTCCGGCGACCGGCATCATGGGCGGGGCGGAGAACGAAATTCATCTCATCACCGCCGCCGGGGTGGAAGACTGGCCGCGTCTGGACAAGGATGAGGTGGCGCGTCGGCTGGCGGCGCGCGTGGCGGAGGTTCTGGGACAATGACCGTTGCCGTTCGCGTGCGGCGTCTGCCGCACAATCAGGATTTGCCGTTGCCCGCTTATGCGACGGCGGGCGCGGCGGGGATGGATTTGCTGGCCGCTGTCGTTGCACCCGTCACGATCGGTTCCGGGGAGCGGGTGCTGATCCCCACGGGTCTCGCGATTGCCTTGCCGCCGGGGTACGAGTTGCAGATACGGCCGCGCTCGGGGCTGGCGTTACGGCATGGGATCGTTCTGCCGAACAGTCCGGGGACGATTGATGAGGATTACCGGGGGGAAATCCAGGTGATCGTGCTGAATACCGGCTCTGAACCGTTCGTGGTCGAACGGGGCGCGCGGATCGCCCAGGGGGTGCTGGCGCCGGTGGTGCGGGTGGCGTGGGAGGAGGTGGTGGAGCTGGATGTCACCGCGCGGAATGAAGGGGGATTTGGCAGCACGGGGGGGTGATACGTTACCGTGCCGCCACCAGGCAGGCGTAGTTTTGAGCAGCGGTTGGATTTTCAACATTGCACTCAAAATGCGCGATGGAAGCGGGATTGGCGAATCCCGCCTGACGCAGCAATGCCAAATGTCTGTCGATTTCGAAACGCCCAGGCTCGTAGGTCCAGGTGGTGTTGGTGGGTTTGATGAAGTCGCCGTTCACGAAAATGCCGCTTTTTGGGAGTATTTCATGGCAACGCGCGTACACGTCGGCCACGGCCTGCTGGCCGCCGAGGTCGTGTAAGGCCCATGTTGAAATGATGGCGTCAGGTTGCCGGGAAATGCTCGCGGGCCAGTTTTGATCCATCAGGTCGGCCTTTGTCAGTGTGACCCGTGGCATGAAGCCGCCAATGGTGTTTTTCGCGACCTCAAAAAAGACTTCTGAGAAGTCGAGACCTTCGTAGGTGATAATGGAATTTCGTTCCAGGATATGACGGGCCATGTATCCTGGACCAAGTCCCAGTTCGAGCACATGCGGCTCTGGCACATCGGATTTACCAATTTGTTCCAAAATCAGATCAAACAGGGCGATGCGCGGAGGCGTCGGAACAAAGCGATCCGCCCATCCCTGAACAAACGCCGCGTCGTGAAATTCATGCTGGGCGCCAACGTATCCGCTCATTTTCGGCTTCCTTCTTGTCCTGTACGCATGGAGGACCACCCATGGGAACATGCTTTTTGTACACAAGTCAACAGATACGGCATCCCCCAATCCCCCTAATTGAACGACAATCCCCCGCTCAGTCCCACCGTCTGACCGGTCATGTAGCCGTTGCCGATCACCATCAGCACCGCCTGCGCGCATTCCTCGCTGGTGCCGAACCGGCCCACCGGGATGCGCGACAACGATGCGCTCAGTCCCGCCGCCACCATGTCCGTTTCGATCAACGAAGGCGCCACGCAGTTCACCGTGATGCCGTCCTTGACGACCCGCGCGGCATAACCGCGCGCCAGCCCCTCCATCCCGGCTTTCGAGGCATTGTAATGCGGCCCGATCCCGCCCGCTCCCCGCGCCGCGCCCGAGGAGATGTTGACGATCCGTCCCCATCCGCGCGCCCGCATTCCTGGAACCACCGCGCGCGTGCACAAAAAGGCTGATTTCAGGTTGACGGCGATGGTGCGGTCGAAATCCTCCTCGGTCAGAGCGTCGATATCCTGAAAGATCGCGATCCCGGCATTGTTCACCAGCACATCGACCGCTCCAAGCGCATCCGAGACCGTTCGCATCATCGCATCGACGCACGGCCCAAGCGACACATCCGCCCGCACCGCCATCGCGCGCCGTCCCAGAGCGTGGATCGCCGCGACAACTTCCAGTGCCTCCTGCTCCCGGTGCTGAAAATTCACCGCCACATCCGCGCCCGCCCTGGCCAGCGCGAGCGCCACCGCCTTGCCAATGCCGCGTGAGGCGCCGGTGACCAGCGCCACCCGTCCCGTCAGATCCGTCATGCGAAACGCCTCGCGCTGTAGGGTGTGAGATTTATTGAGGCCGGCCGGCCCGCGATGATGTCCGCCACGATCTTGCCGGTCGTGGCGCCCGCCGTCAGCCCGACATGCCCATGCCCGAACGCATGCACGATATCGGCGCTGCCCGAGGCCGGGCCGAGACACGGCAGCCCATCCGGCATCGAAGGCCGGTGCCCCATCCACATCGTGATCCGTTCCGGCGGCAAATCGGCGGGCACCCCTGGATAAACCTCGCGCACGAAGGCCAACAATACCGCGGCGCGCTTCCAGTTCGGCGCGGCGTCCAGGCCCGCGAGTTCCACCTGACCGCCCGTCCGCAATCCCGCCGGCGTCATCGCGAACGCCATCTTCCCATCACTGGGCATTACCGGATAGCGCGGCGCCACGCCGGGATCGCTGATGACAACATGATACCCGCGTTCCGTTTCCAGCGGCACCCAATCCCCCGCCGCGGCGGCGAGCTGTTTCGCATACGCACCGGCCGCGATCACCGCCTTGTCCGCCGCGATTTCACCCGCGTCCGTCAGCACCGCCCGTAACTGATGATTTTCGATCCGGAATCCGGTCGCGCGCGCGCGGTGCATTGTGGCGCCCCCGGCCACGGCATGGCGCACCAGCGCCGCGACATAAGCGCCCGGATCGCGGCACTGGCCATTTTCCTCCACCAGCAACGCGAATTTATACCGGCGGCTCAGAGTGGGTTCGCGCTGCCGCAACTCGTCCTCATCCAGTTCCAGCCAGCGTGTGCCGTTGTCATGACGGATGCGCCACGACAACGCCTCGGCCTCGAACGCGGCGCGGTCGGGGAAAACGAACAACACGCCCAGTTGGGTGATGAGATCGCCGACACCGGCTTCCTCCGCCAGGACGCGATGCCGTGCCGGAGCATCGGCCAGTAACGGTTGCAGCGCCCGCGCGGTGGCCTCGATTTTCTCCGGTGTCGAACCCGCGGCCACGAACCGGCGCAGCCACGGAAACAGCCTGGGCAAATACGACCATCGTATCGCCAGCGGACCAAGCGGATCGCGCAAATATCCCGGCACCTTCTTCCACAGTCCCGGCGTTGACATCGGAATGACCGAACTCGGGTTGAGCAGCGTGCCGTTGCCATGACTGGCGGCCTGCTCGCCGCCTGGTTCACCAGGTTCGATGATGGTGACGCGGTGGCCGTCCCGCAAAAGCTCCAGCGCGCAGGCGGCGCCGACGATGCCCGCGCCGATGATGGCGACGTGCTGGCTCACGCGGTTTTCTTCAGGCCATAGAATTGCGGCCAGCCATCGGGCACATCCACCAGACGTTTGTTGTACGCCGCCGGTTGCACGAACATGCCCATCGGCGCGTAGGGCGGATCCTGCCAGAACCAGGTTTGCATGTCGTCGCAGATTTTCTTCTGCGCGGCCTCGTTGGGCGCGTCGAACCAGGAATCCAGCAAGGCTTCCATTTTCGGGTTGGTGGGCCAGCCAAACCAGGCGTCCATGCCATTGCCGCGGATGGCGATGTTGGGCGCGGGCGATACGTTACCGAAACCACCCAGATACGTGTAGAAAATGTTCCATCCGCCCTTGTCGATCGCCTCCCGGCTGGCGCGGCGCTGCACGACGCTGCCCCATTCCAGGGCCTGGAGATCGATGTTGAAGCCGATCCGCGACAGCACATCGCTGGCGACCTGCGCCTCAGCCCAGATAATGGGAATGGTGGTGGCGGCGAGCAGCACGATCTTCTCGCCCTTGTAACCAGCGGCCGCGAGTTCGACCTTGATTTTGTTCAGATCTTTCGGCCCGCGTGTCGCTTCCACCCCGGACGTGCTGGCCATCGGCGTGCCGGGCACGAAAATGCCGACATCCGTTTTGATCAGAGACGGCTCGGCGCCAGCGACCGCTTCCATGATTTCCGCCTGGTCAATCGCCGAGACCACGATGCGCCGGATCGCCGGATTGTTGAACGGGGGATTGAGATGGTTGAAGCGCATGCAGGCAATCGCCCCGGTCCGGTCTTTCACCGCGACGGTGATGGCGTTGCTTTTCTTGATTCGCGGCAGCAGGTCGATCGTGGGATTTTCCCACCAGTCGATCTCGCCTTGTAACAACGCCGCCGAGGCCGTGGCCGGGTCCTGAATGAAGGTCCACACCACACGATCGACATTGACGATCTTGGGACCGGCGTTGAAGCTCGGGGCACCGTTGGCACGAGGCACATAAGCCTCGTTCTTCGCGAACACCACGCGCTGGCCAGGGATGCGCTCCCCGGCGAGGAATTTGAATGGTCCGCTGCCGATCGCCTCGGGGATTTGTTTCATCGGATCGGTTTCCGCCAGCCGGGTCGGCATGATCGCGCAATAAACCTGCGCCAGCGCGTTCTGTAGCAGCGGAAAGGGCTTGTTCAGCCGGATGCGGATCATGCTGTCCGATGGCGCGGAAATCTCCGCCACCCGTTTCATCAGCGCCTGACCGAACGAGTCGCGTTTGGCGAAACGATTGATCGTCGCCACGCAATCCCGCGCCAGCACTTTTTCCCCGTCGTGGAATTTCAGCCCGTCGCGCAGCGTGAGGTCCCAGGTCAGCCCATCGCTTTCCGTCCGCACGCCCTCCACCATCTGCGGTTGGACATTAAACTGGGCGTCATAGCCAAATAACGTATCGAATACAGCCAGAGAGTAATTCCGTGTCACATCGGCCGTGGTCCACACCGGATCGAGCGACGCCAGATCCGCGTGCGGCACGAACGTCACCGTCCGCGCGCCCTGCGCCTGAACGATGGCAGGCGCCGCGAGCGAAGCCGGGATGGCGGCGGCGGATTTCAGGACATCACGGCGTTTCATGGTGTGGCCCCCAGGTTCGAACAACCCAGATTAGTCACGTTCCCTGGGCGGGTGGAAGGTCAGGGCTCTGCCCTGAAACCCGCCAAAGGCTCGCCTTTGGAAACCTTCCATGCGTGGATGAGGGGACACAGTCCCAAATGGATGGGGTCCAGGGGCTACCGTCCCTGGCCTTACTTCAACGCCGCCGCCACCACCGCCGCCGCCGCGACCGACATCCCACGCCCATCATGCCCGACATCCGGCACATCAATCACCGTCCAGGCACACCGCTTCCCCATCGCCGCCGCCACCTCCCGCCCCAGGCGCACATATTCATGCGCCCGATGATACCGCGTCTCCCCCTGCCGCAGAGAACGCGGCCCCTTGGGAAAATACCGCCCGGTGGTCTTCGTATCGTTCATCCCCGCCATCACCGTGATCGGAAATTGCAACAAAACCGCGAGCGAATCCGCCGTCACCTCAGTTTCCCCCAGCCCGAACGGCCAGGCAACGGCAAGATCAGGCATCGCATAGGTGCCCGCATTGGCGCAGACCGCCACCGCGACCCGCTCCCGGTACCCGAACGACAGCATCCGGTGCACGAACTGCCCGCCCGCGGAATGACCGAAAACCCCATACCGCTCCCGCGCCGTCACCCCCGCGTCACGCAGCGCGTCGAACAACCGCGGCACGATCCCATAAGTCCACTGTTCGCGCGGATTGAGAGTGCCATCCTCATTGTACATGTTACCGAAATGATAACGCAGATAATCCGGAAACCCTTCTTCCGGGAATTCGATGGCGATGACGAACAGACCGAATTGCTCAGCCAATGGCAGCCAGTAATCCCGGTACGCCGCGCCATTGCGCCCGACACCGTGATGCACGAACAAAACCGGCGTCATGGGCGAATGACGCACGGGCCGCGCCGCGTGCAGATACAGGGCACGGTCAGGAAACGCCTGGTCATGCCAGAGCACGGCGCTGGCGCCCGGCTGGGCCACCAGCGCCTGTAACGCCCTTGGCGAAATCAAGCCGCCTTGGCCACGGCCCGCCCGGCGATGACGCCGACCAGATGCGCGCGATACTCGGAACTGGCGTGGATGTCGCCGTTCAGGTCGTTGGGCGGGGTCTTCACGCCCTTGATCGCGGCGGCGGAGAAAGTGGCGGACAGCGCCTTTTCCATCTCCGCGTGACGGAACACGCCGCCCTGACCGGCGCCTGTCACGGCGACGCGGACACCGCCGGAAGTCTGCGCCACGAACACGCCGACGATGGCGTAACGCGAGGCGGGATTGCGGAATTTCTCATACGCGGCCTTGACGGGGACGGGAAATTCCACGGCGGTGATGATTTCTCCCTGCTCCAGCGCCGTGGAGAACATGCCGGTGAAGAAATCATCCGCCTTGATCGAACGCCGGTCCGTTTTGATCGTGGCGCCCAGGGCCAGCGCCGCGGCGGGGTAATCGGCGGCGGGATCGTTGTTGGCGATGCTGCCGCCGATGGTGCCGCGGTGGCGCACGGCGTCGTCGCCGATCACGCCCGCCAGCGCCGCCAGGGCCGGGATGGTGTTCTTCACCGCGTCACTGGCGGCCACCGTGGCGTGGGTGGTCATGGCGCCGATCGTCACCACGCCATTGGCGGCGGTGATGCCGGACAGGCCAAGCCCCGACAGATCAATCAGCGCCGAGGGCTTCGCCAGCCGTTGTTTCAATACAGGAATATAAGTCATCCCCCCCGCCAGCGCCTTGGCGTCGGCGTCGGAGCCCAGTGCCTTGACCGCGTCGGCGAGGCTGGTGGGTTTTTGCCATGCGAAATCGTACATCGTTCGTTCCCTTTCGCCGCCGCCTCAGTCCGCCGCCATTTTCGACGGACCGGCATTGATGATCGACCAGATTTTGCCCGATGTGGCGGGCATGTTCATATGGCGCACGTTATAATCACGCAGCGCATCGCAGATCGCGTTGATGATCGCGGGCGGCGAGCCGATGGCGCCCACTTCACCGCAGCCCTTGGAGCCAAGCGGGTTGTGGGTACACATCGTGTTCTCGGTCGCGACGTTGATGTTGGGCAGATTGTCGGCGCGCGGCATGGTGTAGTCCATCATCGAGCCGGACAGGAGCTGTCCCGACTCGTCATAAATCGCCGCTTCCAGCAGGGCCTGACCGATGCCTTGCGCGATGCCGCCCTGCACCTGGCCCTCGACGATCATGGGATTGATCACGCGGCCCACGTCATCGACGGCGGTGAAGTTCACCACCGTGACCACGCCGGTCTCGGGATCGATTTCGACCTCGCCGATGTGACAGCCGCCCGGAAAGGTGAAGTTCTTCGGGTCGTAGAAGGCGGTTTCTTCCAGGCCGGGTTCCAGTTCCTCGATCGGGTAGTTGTGCGGGACATAAGCCGCCAGCGAGATGTCCGTCAGAGTCTTCGACTTGTCGGTGCCCGCGACGGTGAAGGTGTTGTTGGCGAACTCGATGTCCTCGACGGCGGCTTCCATCAGATGGGCGGCGATTTTCTTGCCCTTGGCGATGATCTTGTCCATTGCCTTGTACATCGCCGAGCCGCCGACCGCGAGGCTGCGGCTGCCGTACGTTCCCATGCCGAACGGAATTTTCGCCGTGTCGCCATGCACGATTTCGACCTGATCCAGCGGCACGCCGAGTTGTTCGACCACCAGTTGCGCCAAAGTCGTTTCGTGGCCCTGGCCGTGGCTGTGCGTGCCGGTGAACACCGTCACGCTGCCGGTCGGATGCACGCGGATGTTGGCGACCTCGTACAACCCCGCTCGCGCGCCAAGCGATCCCACGACCGCCGAGGGGGCGATGCCGCAGGCTTCCAGATAGGTGGAGATGCCGATGCCGCGCAGCTTGCCGCGCGCTTTCGCCGCCACGCGCCGCGATTCAAAGCCGGCCCAGTCGGCGTTGTGCAGGGCGACGCGCAGCGTGGTCTGGTAGTCGCCGCTGTCATAGGCCAGCGCCACGGGTGTTTGATACGGAAACGCATCGGCGGGGATGAAGTTGCGGCGGCGGATGTCCACGCGGTCGATGCCGGTGTCATAGGCGATGGCGTCCACGAGGCGTTCCAGCAGGAACGCCGCCTCCGGCCGTCCGGCGCCGCGATAGGCGTCCACGGGCACGGTGTTGGTGAAGACGGCCTTGACCTCGCAGTAGATGACCGGGGTTTTGTAGGTTCCGGCCAGCAGTGTGGCGTACAGATACGTCGGCACGGCGGGTGCGAAAGTTGAGAGATACGCGCCCATGTTGGCCTGGGTCGCGACCCGCAGCCCGAGGAACGTGCCTTGCGCGTCGATGGCCATTTCCGCGGTGCTGACATGATCGCGGCCATGCGCGTCGGACATGAAGCTTTCCGTCCGTTCCGCCGTCCATTTCACCGGGCGGCGTACTTTGGCGGAAGCCCAGGTGACGATGGCTTCTTCGGCGTAATGGTAGATTTTTGAACCGAAGCCGCCGCCGACGTCGGGGGCGACGACGCGGAGTTTGTTTTCCGGAATGTGCAGCACGAAGGCGCCCATCAGCAGCCGGATCACATGCGGGTTCTGGCTGGTGGTGTAGAGCGTGTACTCGCCGGAGTTGACATCGTAATCGCCAATCGCGGCGCGCGGCTCCATCGCGTTGGGGATCAGGCGGTTGTTGGTCAGGTCGAGCCGCACGACCTTGTGCGCTTTCGCGAACACCGCGTCGACGATGGCCTTGTCGCCGATGTGCCAGTCGTAACAGACGTTACCGGGCACCTCGTCATGCACGGGCGCGGCGTTGGGGGCGAGGGCGGCCGCCATGCTCGCGACGGCGGGGAGGGCGGTGTAGTCGATGACCAGCAGTTCGGCCGCGTCCTTGGCCTGTTGTTTCGTCTCGGCGATGACCACCGCGACCGGATCGCCGACGTGGCGGGCCTTGCCGATGGCGATCACCGGATGCGGCGGCTCGGCCATGGGCGAGCCGTCCTTGTTGTGGATTTGCCAGCCG
>JAYVCG010000516.1:0-4704 GCA_043750075.1 Acetobacteraceae bacterium
CCGTCCGATGGTGCTGTGCGGCGTGACCGTGCCGCATGACAAGGGCCTCGCGGGCCATTCCGACGCCGACGTGGGCATCCACGCCCTGTGCGACGCGATTTACGGGGCACTGGCGGAGGGGGATATCGGCCGCCATTTCCCGCCCTCGGAAGACACCTGGAAGGATGCCGACAGCGCCCGCTTCCTCACCCATGCCGCGTCCCGCATCGCCGCGCGCGGCGGGCGTCTGGTGAACGCGGATGTCACGCTGATCTGCGAGCGCCCAAAGATCGCCCCCCACGCCCAGGCGATGCGGGAGCGGCTGGCGGGGCTTTTGGGGGTGGCGGTGGGATGTGTCTCCGTCAAGGCCACGACGACCGAGCGCCTGGGTTTCACCGGACGGGGCGAGGGGATCGCGGCGCAGGCGGTGGTCATGGTGATGGTGCCGGGGTAGCAGCCTCACCGCATGACCCTGCTCCACCTGATCCTCCTCACCACCGCCCTTCGCCTGTTCTTCAGCTGGGCCATCGGTCTGGGCGTGGACGAGAGCTACATGGTCGCCGCCGGCCGTGTCCTGTCCCTCGGCTATTTCGACCACCCCCCCCCCGCCGCCTGGTGGCTCTCCTGGGCCTCCACCCATCTGTTCGGTTCCGAGGTCCTGATCGCTGCCCGCCTGATGTTCGCCCCCATCGGGTCGGTGACGTCGATCACACCGCGGCATGGGCGGAGCGGGGTCTCGCCGTGATCGACCTAATCGGCGACCTTGGTGGTCTCGTGGGTTTGAAGGCAATGGAGGCAGCCGCACCACATGACACAATCCTTTTGGCGCGGCCCCTTGGCGTCAGCCAAGCCCCACCTGATACCGGCGCAACAGCGCGCCCAGACGGGCCCGGTCGCTCAGGAACTCCTCCGCCGGGGGCGGCGGGCCAGGCCGTGCCTGGCACCGGTCGAACAGCGCCACGCAGATCTGTTCATTATCATGGTTGGCGAGACAGGCGATCCCATCCACCCCGGCGGGATGCGCGTGCAGGGCCGCGGACCAGCGTTGCGCCACCCCCATGCCCGCCCGACGTCACCGCCGCCGTCGCTCCCATCGCCGCCAGTCCTGGGCCGTGCAGCGCGGCCAGGCGCAAGGGCGCGGTCAGGGGGATCGCCGAGAACGCGCGCTCCGCGAGGAACGCGCTGGTCACGAACCGGTCGCCGGTGGCGCGGAGGCAGGTCTCGGCGAAGGCGCCCTCCAGCGTGCGGGCCGTGTAGCAGACCCCGTACGCGCCATCGGGCGAGTCGAAGCGGTTGTCGTGGCCCGTTCCGAAGTACAGCACGCCCAGGGTGTGGCGGTGGATGCGGATGAGAGTGGCGCCGGAGGGGATTTCCATGACCGGCAGGGCACGGCGCGCGAGGTCCGGGGGTGGCTCGGGCGGCGTGTCAGGCCGCGCCATGCGTGCCAAAGGCGGCGGCGGCATGGGCCACGGCCTCTATATCTCCCGCCCGCAGCCGGTCCAGTGGACGGGCGCCGTCCAGGCGCGCGTCGCCCGTCAGCATGAAATGGACCCGCATCCACGGATCGGCGACGGTGAACGCGCCCAGTACCGCCGTGATGCCGGGCAACAGGCCCTTCTCATGGATCTGGAACGCCGGGTAGCAAAATCCCGCGCCCTTTTCGAGCCAGAACACCTGACCCCGCTCCCGCCGCTTGTTCAGGGCCTGGATCGAGATGCCGAGGAAATCCGCCAGTTCGCGGGCCGGCAAGGTGCCGCCCTCAGCCTGGAGCATGTCCCGTTTCATTGTCACGCCGCGCAGCATTGCCTCGATCAGCGGATCCGGCTCCGGCGTCAGGCCGGTGCCGAGCGCCGAGGGTTCCTGGAGGGCGCGGAACAGAACCTCGATGTCGGTGGGCGCGGTGACGGCGTTCATCAGCCGCCCGCGGGGCATCTGCCGCGCGATCTGTGGCAGGATGCGGGCGATGCGGGTGACGAAGGCTTCCTCCATGCCGTCCTGTGGGGGGAGGAGGTCGGTCAGGCCATCCATGGATTGTGTCCGGTTGTTGATGTCGTTGTGCCAAATTATATGACACAGACAACCATCGTGAGGCAAGGAATTTGATCGTGAGGCGCGGACGTTCATGCGCCGCGTCCCCCACGGGCAAACCAGTACAGCACCAAAGCGGCGATGATGCCCAGGGTGTGTGTCACCGTTCCGGACGCGCCGAAAAGGTCCGTGCATGTCATCAGCAGGTGTAGCAACAGGCCGAGGCCGTAATGGGATGGCTTGTAGGGGGAGAGGCGGGCTGGCAGCGTTTTCACCGCTTGCGCGAGGGTTCTGAACATGGTCCAAATCCTGTTCAAAGATGTTGACCAGGATCATCTAGATCATTAACAATGGAACATGGCTTGAAATTCTTGGACAACCGCACAATGACTGAGAATGAACCAGGAAATACTTTGGCACTGACCGGGAAACAACTCTGATGAGCACACAGGTCAGCGACGTGACGCCGTTGCGGGGTATTCAGGGGCTTGAAATCGAGGGTGGTCCGTTCTCGAACGCTCCTTATCCCCAGCGCCTCTTCCCTCCGCGCGCGTTCCCCAAGAGACGATCGGCATGATCCACCCCACCGACGACCCGATCCTGCACCGCTTCAAGGCCGCGCTCCACGCGCTGTATGGCGCGCAACGCGCCCGCGTGGTGCTGTTCGGCTCCCGCGCGCGGGGCGGGGCGCGGCCTGATTCGGATTATGACATCGCCGTCTTCCTCCACACGCCGCCAGACCAGCGCCTGGAACGGCGGCGCCTGGCCGATCCGCGGGTCGATTTCCTCGACGAGACGGGCGCGTTCTTCGACACCCACGCCTGGCCTTTGGACGCCTGGCATGAGCGCACCCCGTCGATGCATGAAATCCGCCGGGACGGCGTGGACGTATGACGCCTGAATCCCCGGACGCGACGGCACTGCCTCATTACCCAGGTCATGACGCGCGGCAAACAAAGGATAATGACACCACAAAGACACAAAGACACAAAGATGCCGTGCCAAAAAGGCTTAACGCGCCCTTTTCGCACCGGTTTCCTTTGTGTCTTTGTGTCTTTGTGGTGTTATTCCCTTACCTTGATACAAGCCCAGACCGCGGCCCAGGGGCACCCCCGGCCCACACCGCATCCGCATGACCCTGCTCCACCTGATCCTCCTCACCACCGCCCTCCGCCTGTTCTTCAGCTGGGCCATCGGTCTGGGCGTGGACGAGAGCTACATGGTGGCCGCCGGCCGTGTCCTGTCCCTCGGCTATTTCGACCACCCCCCCGCCGCCTGGTGGCTCTCCTGGGCTTTTACCCATCTGTTCGGTTCCGAGGCCCCGGTCGTGGCCCGCCTGCCGTTCATCCTGCTGTTCGCGCTGACCACCTGGATGATGGCCAAAACCGGCGAGGCCCTTGGCGGTCCCAAAGCCGGTTTCTGGGCCGCCGCGGCGCTGAACCTCTCGCCGGTGTTCGGTGTCACCGGCGGCGGCTGGGTGCTGCCGGACGGGCCGCTGGACTGCGCGCTGACCGGGGCGGCGCTGTGCCTGCTGCGCGCCCTCCCCGCGCAGGGGCGCACCGCCTGGACATACTGGTGCGGGGCGGGCGTGTGCGCGGGTCTGGCCCTGTTCTCCAAATACTCGGCGGTGCTGACCATCGCGGGCGCCTTCGCCTTCCTGCTGCTCAACCGCGACCACCGCCATTGGCTGCGCCGCCCGGAACCCTGGCTCGCCGGAGCCCTGGCGCTGCTGGTCTTTTCCCCCGTCATCCTGTGGAACGCCACGCATGAGTGGGCATCCTTCGCCTTCCAGAGCGCCCGCGCCACCGGCCCCCGCTTCCGCCCCCTCGCCCCGTTCGAGACCCTGGCGGGCGAGGCGCTGTTCGTCCTCCCCTGGATCTGGCTTCCCCTGGTAGTACTGGGCTGGCGGGCCTTCCGGGGCGGCTGGCGCGAACGCCTGCTGGCCTGCCTCGCCGCTCCGCCGATCCTCGTCTTCGCCCTGATCGCCGCCTGGTCCTCCCAGCGCGTGCTGTATCATTGGGCCGCGCCCGGCTACCTGATGCTGTTTCCGTTACTTGGCCGTTATATCGCCGCTCACCAGGACCGTCCGGTCTGGCGCCGCCTCCTGCTGGGCACCGCGGTGCTGACCGTGGCGGCGGTGGCCGTGGTGAGCGCCCAGGTCCGTCTCGATCTGCTTGGCCCGCTGATGCCCGCCCGCGATCCGACCGCCGAGGGTCTCGTCTGGACCTCCCTGCGTGACGACCTGACCGCGCGCGGCCTGTTGCCCCCCGGCACCCTCGTCGGCGTGCCCAACTGGCGCGACGCGGGCAAGATCGCGCACGCGCTTGGCCCGGAGGTGACGGTGCTCTGCCTGAACCCCGACGCGCGCCAGTTCGGCCTCGCGCTTCCCGCCGGGCGATGGGCGGGCGCCGATCTGCTGGTGCTCAGCGCCGACCGGCCCGAACGCGTGCTGCCCGCGCTGAGCCGTTACTTCGACGCGGTGGAAGCACTGCCGCCTTCCGCCGTGACGCTGAAAGGCCGGATGCTGAAAACGATCCACGTTGTGCGCGGGACACGGTTGAAACCACCGGCGGCGTGGTGATCCGCCGCGTTCAGTCAAACAACGAAAGGTCGATCACATCGCCCATCCGGTTATAGCCGATGTCTCCCGGATGCAGATGATCGCCGTTGTCGTAGACGGGCAGCATCCGCGCGGGA
>JAYVCG010000517.1:0-2882 GCA_043750075.1 Acetobacteraceae bacterium
TTCCGGAAAGGCGATCCCGCCGCCGTGCGCGCCGCGCTGGAAAACGCCGCGCATGTCGTGGAACTCGATCTGATCAACAACCGCCTCGTCATCGCCCCCGCCGAAACCCGCGCCGCCATCGGGCGATTCGAGAACGGCACGTTTCATCTGCTCGTCTCCGCCGCCAGCGTCCACGCCATCCGCGATCAGCTCGCGATGAACATATTTCATGTGCCGCCGGAACAAATCATCGTCACGGCCCCGGATGTCGGCGGCGGTTTCGGCATCAAGAACTGTTTGTACCCGGAATGGGTGCTGCTGCTCTGGGCCGCGCGTCATCTCGGCTGTCCCATCAAATGGATCGAGGACCGCGCCGAGGATTTCGTCAGTACCGCGCAAGGCCGTGACAACCGCACGAAAGCCCGCCTCGCACTCGACGCGGAGGGAAAATTCCTGGCGCTGGATGTCGAGACCATCGCCAATCTCGGCGCCTGCATGTCGGGCGGCGGGCCGGGCAGTTCCACCAACGCGCCCGCCAACGCCATGGGCGGCGGTTACGTCATCCCCGCCATCGCCATGGATGTGCGCGCGGCCTTCACCAACACGGTGCCGATCGACGCCTATCGTGGCGCCGGCAAACCGGAGGCGAATTACTTACTGGAACGATTGATCGACCGCGCCGCCCGCCTGCACGGCTTCGATCCGGCCGATCTGCGCCGCCGTAACATGATTTCTGCTTTCCCTTATACCAAGGCGCTTGGTTCCGTCGTGGATTGCGGCCGGTTTGGCGCCGCCGTGGACGATGCTGTGACGCTCGCCGACCGCGCGGGGTTCGCCGCCCGCCGCGCGGCATCGGAAAGCCGCGGCCTGCTGCGCGGACTGGGATTATGCTGCTTCCTCGAAACCGCGCGCGGCGCCTCGAACGAGGGTGCGGAAATCCGTTTCGCTGCCGATGGCCGCGTCGATCTGCTGGTCGGCACCCAATCGAACGGCCAGGGCCACGAGACCGCCTATCCCCAGATCGCCGCCGATCTGCTTGGCCTGCCGCCTGAGACCTTCCGCTACATCCAGGCCGACACCGGAAAGATCCGTGCCGGTAACGGCCATGGCGGCGCGCGTTCCATGCACATGGGCGGCGCCGCCCTGTTCCGCGCCGCCGGAGAAGTGATCGCCAAGGGCACCGCCATCGCCGCGCGCCTGTTACAGGCGAAACCAGAGGAAATCCGTTTCGAGAACGGCTGCTATCTGGCCGGCGAACGCGCGATCACCCTGATGGACGTGGCGCGCGAAGGGCCGCTCGACACCTATGTCTGGAACCTGCTCGACATCATCACCTTCCCCAATGGCTGCCACATCGCCGAGGTCGAGATCGATCCCGAAACGGGTCATGTGACACTGGATCGTTACCACGGCGTCGATGATTACGGCACCCTCATCAATCCCTTGCTGACCCTGGGTCAGGTGCATGGCGGTCTGGCGCAGGGCATTGGCCAGGCCCTGCTGGAGCACACGGTGTACGATACGGAATCGGGACAATTGCTCAGCGGCTCGCTAATGGATTACACGCTGCCGAAAGCCGCTGATCTGCCTGACCTGAACATCACCCTGACCGGCACACCAACCAACGCCAATCCGCTTGGCGTCAAGGGCGCGGGCCAGGCGGGCGCCATCGCGGCACCCCAGACCATCATCTGCGCCATACTGGACGCGCTGGCGCCGCTTGGCGTCACCCACATCGACATGCCCGCGACAGCGGAACGAGTCTGGCGGGCGATCCAAACCGCGCGTGAGGAGAAAAACCCATGACCCGCATCGCCGCCGAGGAATACCTGGACGCGCTCGCGGCTCATGGGATCGAGCATTTGTTCGTCAACCCCGGCACCGATTTCGCCCCCATCGTCGAGGCCTTCTCCCGCGCCGCCCGCACCAACCGGCCCGTGCCGCGTCCCATGGTCGTGCCGCATGAAAACGCCGCCGTCGGCATGGCGCACGGCTACACCATGGTCACCGGCAAGGCGCAGGCGGTGATGCTGCATACCAATGTTGGCACGGCCAACGCCATCAACATGCTGATCGATGCGAGCCGGGATCGAATCCCCATGCTGCTGACCTCCGGCCGCACCCCCTTCACCGAATCCGGCGCCGAAGGCTCACGCAGCGTCCACATCCACTGGGCGCAGGAAATGTACGACCAGGCGGGCATGTTGCGCGAAATGGTTAAATGGGATTACGAAATGAAACGCGGCGACCAGGCCGGCACGGTCGTCGATCGCGCGCTGGAACTGGCGAATGCCTCACCCGCCGGTCCGGTCTATCTCAGCCTGCCGCGCGAAGTACTCGGTGAGGTGGTCGGACCCTCCGAAACCAACCGCGCCCACCGCGCCCGCCCCCGCGCGCCGGAAGCCGCTTCCCGCGACATCGCGCAACTCGCGGACTGGATCGCCGCCGCGCGCAACCCGTTGATCATCACGGGAATGCTGGGACGCGATCCCCGCGACAGCACGGTGCTGGCACGCCTCGCGGACCGGCACGCGCTGCCGGTCATTCCGTTCAACACACGGTATTTCGCTCTTTCCGCCAATCATCCGATGTTTCAGGGATCGGCGCCCGGTCCGCTGTTGAAAGATGCCGATCTGGTCATCGTGTTCGAGGCCGACGTGCCCTGGATCCCCGGCAAGGAATCCCCCGCGCCGGACGCGCGGATCGTGCAAATTGGCGAAGATCCGCTGCACGCGCGATTGCCGATGCGCAGTTTTCCCTCCGATCTGACCATCACCGCCACCTGCCTGTCGGTGCTGGAAGCCCTGGAAACCGCGCTCGCCAGCCGCGCCATGCCGCACGCCGCGGAACGGCACGCGCGGTTGAGCGAACGTTCCGCCGCATTGCGAAAAACCTGGCGCGAG